>JAJZTV010000019.1 GCA_021847385.1 Pseudomonadota bacterium
TGCAAATCGGTGAAGCGCACATACTGCGGATCGACATCGGGATGATGTTCGACCAGGGCGATGGCAATATCCAAGGTATCGGTCCACTGCATCTCAGTGCCCCCCTTCTTTCACCATGTTGATGGTGTATTTCGGGATCTCGATCACCACGTCCTTGCTGCCCATCAGGGCCTGGCAGGACAGGCGCGAGGTCGGCTCCAGGCCCCAGGCCTTGTCGAGCAGGTCTTCCTCGGTCTCGGTCGCTTCCGACAGCGTATCGAAACCTTCGCGAACAACGACATGACAGGTGGTACAGGCACACGATTTCTCGCAGGCATGCTCGATCTCGATGCCGTGTTCAAGCAGGTTGTCGCAGATCGACACGCCCTTCTGCGCATCGATGACGGTGCCGCCCGGACAAAGCTCCTCGTGCGGCAGGACAATCAATTGGGGCATACGACTTCTTTCTTTTCAACTTGGCTGGGCAATGCCGCCAACACGCCATCCCAGAACACGATACGCGCCTCGACCGCCTGCTCGGCAGCGCTCCGCGCTTCGGCCTGCTTCGCGGCATCGTCGCCGCACAAGGCATCGAGCAGGCGCAAGGAGAGCGGCGCGTGGAAATCCTCGTCCAGGTGGATATGGCGGTTCAAATAATAATAGAACGTCGGCGCTTGTTGCTCGGTGATCGCCATATGGGCCAGGAAGGCGCGGAACATCGCCGGGATGACATGCTCGCGGCCGAGCGCCAGGGCCGCCGCCACCGCATGCGGCCGGCCGGATTCGATGAAGCCGAAGGTGGTGCGGGTAAAGTCGAGTGCGGGCGCCGGCACCAAGCCGGAGGCCAGGGCCGCTTGCAGCCCTTGCTCACGCACCGTCTGGATAAAGCGCAACGGCACCCCGGCCTCTGCGCCGACCTCGCGCATGGCACCGAGATAGAGTTCGAAGTGGCTGGAAAAACCCTCGCCGCCTGGCGCCGCCTGGTCGGTCTCTTCTTCCAGC
The DNA here is from genome assembly GCA_021847385.1 of Pseudomonadota bacterium. Taxonomy (GTDB): domain Bacteria; phylum Pseudomonadota; class Gammaproteobacteria; order Burkholderiales; family Thiobacillaceae; genus Sulfuritortus. The sequence continues at coordinate 982 of JAJZTV010000019.1, forward strand.
ACCAACTCGTTGATGAAGCGGGCAACGCTGGCATCCGGCCCCGGCGTCCACGGCCAACGGGCCGGCGCCACGGCATGCTGCAAATACTTGATCAGGGACATGAAGTCCCACACCGAATAAACGTGGTGCTGCATGAACACGCGCAGATCGTCGAGCGATTGCAATGCGCCGTAGATCGGATGGCTATCCAGCCGCTGCTGGAGGTCGCCGATGAATTTGTCGTCGAAACCGCTCACAGATCCAACTCCTCGAGCTTTTGTCCTTTCAATGCCCGCTTGACGCTGGCGTCCATACGCCGAGCGGCGAACTCGGCCGTGCCTTGGTTCAATGCATCCGAGGCCCGCTTCACGGTCTGTGCATCGTTGCCCTGCATGGCCTGTGTCAGCGCCGCCACCCGGGCTGTGATCGCGGCCCGCTCGGCCGGGTCGAGCAGCGTCTCGCCATCTTCGGCCAAGGCCGCCTCGGTTGCCTCGACCAAACGCTGCGCATCGACCTTGAGTTCGGCCAATTGCCGGGCCTCGACATCGAAACGGGCATGATCGTAAGAATCGCGCAGCATGCGCGCGATCTCGTCGTCGCTCAGGCCATACGACGGCTTCACCTCGATATGCGCCTCGATGCCGGTGCTCATCTCGCGCGCCGCCACCGCCAGCAAGCCATCGGCATCGACCTGGAAGGTCACCCGGATGCGCGCCGCGCCCGCCACCATCGGCGGAATGCCGCGCAACTCGAAGCGTGCCAACGAACGGCACTCGCCGACCAGCTCGCGCTCGCCCTGCACCACGTGGATGGCCATCGCGGTCTGGCCGTCCTTGAAGGTGGTGAACTCCTGCGCGCGCGCCAAGGGCAGGGTGGCGTTGCGCGGGATGATCTTCTCGACCAGGCCGCCCATGGTCTCGATCCCCAGCGACAACGGCACCACGTCGAGCAACAGCCAGTCGTCGTCACGCTTGTTGCCGGCCAGCACATTGGCCTGGATCGCCGCCCCGAGGGCCACCACCTTGTCCGGATCGAGATTGGTCAGCGGCACCTGCCCGAAGAACTCGCCCACCGCCGCCTGGATGCGTGGCATGCGGGTCGAGCCGCCGACCATGACCACGCCCTTCACCTCGGCCGGCGTCAGGCCGGCGTCGCGCAGGGCCTTGCGGCATGGCAGCAGGGTCTTGTTGACCAGGCTCTCGGTCATGGCGCGGAAGGCCGGCTCGTCCAGGCGCAGATCGACCAACTGCCCGGTCGACAGCATCGCGGTTATGCCGGCCGTCGGCCGCTCCGACAGCATCTCTTTGGCCTCACGCGCGCGGGTCAGCAGCAGCCGCTTGTCGTGATCGCCCAGCACCGAAAGCCCGGCCTGCTCCAACACCCAGCAATAGATGCGATGATCGAAATCGTCGCCACCCAGGGCCGAATCGCCATTGGTGGCCAACACTTCGAATACACCCTTGGACAGTTTGAGAATGGAAATATCGAAAGTGCCGCCGCCGAGGTCGTACACCGCATAGATGCCTTCGGCGCCGTTATCGAGACCATAGGCGATGGCCGCTGCGGTCGGTTCGTTGAGCAGGCGCAACACGTTGAGATCGGCCAGCTTGGCTGCATCCTTGGTGGCCTGGCGTTGGGCATCGTCGAAATAGGCCGGCACGGTAATGACGGCACCGGCAAGATCGCCGCCCAGCGCCGTCTCCGCGCGTCGCTTGAGCACCTTGAGGATTTCGGCCGAGACCTCGACCGGGCTCTTGCTGCCGGCCACGGTCTTCAATTGCAACATGCCCGGCGCATCGACGAATTGATACGGCAGCGCCGCAATGTCGCGGATGTCCCGCACCCCGCGCCCCATGAACCGCTTCACCGACACCAGCGTGTTGTGCGGGTCTTCGCTTTGCTTGGCCTGGGCCGGATAGCCCACCGTCACCGAACCGTCGGCGAGATAACGCACGACCGAAGGCAGGAGCGGATGGCCCTGCTCGTCATTGATCACTACGGACAGGCCATTGCGTACCGAGGCGACCAAGGAATTGGTCGTACCCAAGTCGATGCCCACCGCCAGCCGGTGCTGGTGTGGGGCGGTGCTCATGCCGGGTTCGGAGATTTGCAGCAGGGCCATGATCTTCGTATGGGGTTAGGAGTGAGGGGTGAGGAGTATGACGGTAGCAGCCGCCTCACTCCTCACTCCTCACGCCTCACTCTATTTCCTCATAGGCGGCATCGATTTCCGCCAGCAATTTTTGCATGAACCGGTATTTGCGCAAGACCTCGGCTGCATGCGGAAAATCCTGTTGCCGATCCAACAGATTTGCCAATTGCGCTTGCATGGCCTGCGCCAGACCGCCGATGTCGCGCCCCAAATCCTGCAAGCCGGCAAAGCTCTTGTCGGCCTTGGCCTCTTCCAAGGCCTCGCGCCAAGCCATTTGCTGCATCAGGAAATCGGCCGGCATTTTGGTGTTGCTCGGATCCATCGCATGAATGCCGTGCAACTCCAGCAGGTAATTCGCCCGGTCGAACGGCTGGCGCAAGGTTTGGTAGGCCTCGTTGACCCGCGTCGTCCATTGCATAGACAAGCGCTGCTCGGCCTCGCCGGCATGGGCAAAACGGTCGGGATGCACCTGGGACTGGATGTCGCGATAGGCGCGTTCCAGCGCCTCGGTATCGAGGGCAAACCGCGGCGCCAGGCCGAAGATTTCGAAATGATTGCGATTGAAATCGAGCATTCGGGCTAAAGGCTGGAGGCCAGAGGCATCGCCGCTCGCCCCACGCCCAGGTCAGACGTTAAAGCTTTCGCCGCAACCGCACTGGTTCTTGACGTTGGGGTTGTTGAACTTGAAGCCCTCGTTGAGGCCCTCTTTCACGAAATCCAACTCGGTGCCGTCGAGATAGACCAGGCTCTTCGGATCGACATAGACGGTCACACCGTTGCTCTCGAACTTGAGGTCTTCCGGGTCTTCGGCATCGGCGAATTCAAGCTTATAGGCCATGCCGGAGCAACCGGAAGTGCGCACACCCAATTTCAGGCCCAGGCCCTTGCCACGCTTGGACAAGAAATCCTTGACGTGATCGGCGGCGCGTTCGGATAGGGTCACCGACATGATCAAGCCTCCTGCGCCGTCGCCGGCGGGTTGCAGGCCGTGTAGCCCTCGCCGCCCAAGCCATGCTTCTGCTTGTAGTCGGCCACGGCCGCCTTGATCGCATCCTCGGCCAGGATCGAGCAATGAATCTTCACCGGCGGCAAGGCCAGTTCCTCGGCGATCTGGGTGTTCTTGATCGACATCGCCTCGTCCAGGGTCTTGCCCTTGACCCACTCGGTGACCAGGGACGAAGAGGCGATGGCCGAGCCGCAGCCGTAGGTCTTGAACTTGGCATCCTCGATGACACCCTGCTCGTTGACCCGGATTTGCAGCTTCATCACGTCGCCGCAAGCGGGCGCGCCGACCATGCCGGTGCCGACTTGATCGTCGCCCTTATCGAAGGCACCCACGTTCCGCGGGTTTTCATAGTGGTCGATGACTTTTTCGCTGTATGCCATTTTTTTGCTCCTTTCAGTCGCAGGATTCAGGAATCTGGATTCGGGGATCAGGCCTGAATCCCGGCTCCTGAATCCTGACGCCTCATCAGTGGGCAGCCCACTGAACCGATTTCAAATCGACGCCGTCCTTGTACATCTCCCACAGCGGCGACATCTCGCGCAGCTTGCCGATCTTCTCGTGCAACAGCTTGGCCGCGTAATCGATCTCGGCCTCGGTGGTGAAGCGGCCGATGGTGAAACGGATGGAGCTGTGCGCCAGCTCGTCGTCGCGGCCCAGGGCCTTGAGCACATAGGACGGCTCCAGGCTGGCCGAGGTGCAGGCCGAGCCGGACGACACCGCCAAATCCTTGATCGCCATGATCAGCGATTCGCCCTCGACGAAGCTGAAGCTGACATTCAGGTTGCCGGCGATGCGGCTGGCCATGTCGCCATTGATGTGCACCTCTTCGATGCCACCCAGCCCCCGCCACAAACGGTCACGCAACATGCGGATACGTTCGGTCTCGGCCTGCATCTCGGCGCGGGCCAAAGCAAAGGCCTCGCCCATGCCGACGATCTGATGGGTCGGCAGGGTGCCGGAGCGCATGCCGCGCTCGTGGCCGCCGCCGTGCATCTGCGCCTCCAGGCGCACGCGCGGCTTGCGCCGGACATAAAGCGCGCCGATGCCCTTGGGGCCGTAGACCTTGTGCGCCGAGAACGACATCAAATCGACCTTCAGCTTGGCCAGGTCGATATCGACCTTGCCGGCGGCCTGGGCCGCATCGACATGGAAGATCACGCCCTTCTCGCGGCAATACTCGCCCATGGCCGGGATGTCCTGGATCACGCCGATCTCGTTGTTCACGTACATGACCGAGGCGAGGATGGTGTCGGGCCGGATGGCGGCCTTGAATGCATCCATATCGACCAAGCCGTTTTCCTGCACCGGCAGGTAGCTGACCTCGAAGCCCTGGCGCTCCAGTTCGCGGCAGGTGTCGAGTACGGCCTTGTGCTCGGTCCGCACGGTGACGATGTGCTTGCCCTTGCCCTGGTAGAAATGGGCGGCGCCCTTGATCGCCAGGTTGTTCGACTCGGTCGCGCCCGAGGTCCACACGATCTCGCGCGGGTCGGCGTTGACCAGGCTGGCGACCTGCTCGCGCGCGGCCTCCACCGCCTTGTCCGCCTCCCAGCCGAAGGCATGGGTGCGCGAGGCCGGGTTGCCGAAATGCTCGGTCAGATAGGGGATCATCTTGGCCGCGACGCGGGGATCGACCGGTGTCGTGGCGGAATAGTCCAGATAGATCGGGGTTTGCACCATTGACTTCTGCTCCATCAACCGGTGACCGCCATCTTGATCTCGGCGGTACCTAAGACCCGGCGTTCCTGTTGCTCATCTTGCTGCTGTTTCTCGGTCTGGCCGCGCACAAGCTGGTCCAGATTGACCGCTTCCAGATACTGATAAATATGGGCATTCAGCGACGACCACAACTCATGGGTCATGCACGGCTTATTGTCATGGCAATTGCCCATGCCGCCACACTGCGTCGCGTCGATCTGCTCGTCCACCGCCCGAATGATGTCGGCTACCGAAATCTCCGGCAGCGGCTTGGCCAGGCAGTAACCACCGCCCGGACCGCGCACGCTTTCGACCAGGCCTTGCCGACGCAGACGGCCGAACAATTGCTCCAGATAAGACAAAGAAATCTTTTGCCGTTCGCTGATGCCGGCCAGCGTCACCGGCCCGCGCTCGTGGCGCATGCCGAGATCGATCATCGCTGTCACCGCAAAGCGTCCCTTAGTCGTTAGCCTCATGTTTCGCCCCTATCTATCAAGGTACCCAACGCTTGCAGTGTATAAAGCCCGATAAAATTAGTCAACTATTAACCGCGCAGGGTCAATCGACGATGCGATTCAAATATTCGGGGTCGAAGCCATCTTCCGGCCCTTTGGCCTCTTCGACCTTGCAGCCCAGGCGCCGGAGCTCGGCCACGATCCAGTCCAGACGCTTATCGGTACCGGCACTGTGGTCGATCAGGCCGTGGATAGCCTTGACCATCGGGTCGTTCATATCGTCGCTGATCGCATAGGCGGAGAAGCCCAGGCGCTCCGCCTGTTCACTGCGCACCTTGTCGCGCTGGGTATCGACGATGCGGGCCGGAATGCCGATCGCCGTCGCCCCAGCCGGGACATCCTTCACCACCACCGCGTTCGAACCGACCTTGGCGCCCGCGCCCAAGGTGATCGGCCCCAGAATCTTGGCGCCGGCACCGACGATCACGCCGGGCTCCAGGGTCGGATGGCGCTTGCCCTTCTGCCACGAAGTGCCACCCAGGGTGACGCCGTGATACAGGGTGCAGTCGTCGCCGATCTCGGCCGTCTCGCCGATCACCACGCCCATGCCGTGGTCGATGAACACCCGGCAACCGATGCGCGCGCCCGGATGGATCTCGACCCCGGTCAGCCAGCGCGCCAGCATCGCGGACAGCCGCGCCAGCCACTTCAAGCGCCAGCCCCACAGGGCATGGTTGAAGCGGTGCAGCAGGATCGCGTGCACGCCGGGATAAGTGGTCAGCACCTCGAAGAAGGTGCGCGCCGCCGGATCCCGCTCGAACACGACGCCGATGTCTTCGCGCAAACGCCGGAACATGTGAATAAAACGATGCGATGATCTCAAATTCGGGTCGCGTATTATGCAATTCCCGACTAAACAGGTCAATTTTAGACCCCGACCAAACACCCCGGCCGACGGCTAGCGGGGCCGCTTCTGGATGGCGCCCAGGATGCCGCGCAAGATCGCCACCTCTTCCTTCTCGACGCCGGCCCGGGCGAACAGCCGGCGCAGCCGCGGCATCAGCCGCTTCGGCGCGGCCGGGTCGAGGAAATCGATGGCGACCAAGGTCCGTTCCAGCTCCATATAGAAGCCCTCAAGCTCCTCGTGCCGGGCCGGCTCGAATTCGGGCAGCGGGATGGTCGCGTCCTCCTGGCTGCTGCGCAGCTCGTAGGCCAGCACCTGCACCGCCGAGGCCAGGTTGAGCGACATGTAGTCGGGGTTGGCCGGGATGTTGACTAGCCAGCGGCAGCGCATCAACTGCTCATTGGACAGGCCGAAGGTCTCCGAGCCGAAGACCAGGGCCACCGGCGCGGCCTGCGCCGCGCTCAATAACCGCGGCGCCGCCTGTCGCGGCGTATAGGCCGGGTGCGGCAGGTCGCGCCGGCGCGAGGTGCAGGCCGCCGCCAGCACGGTGTCGGCCAGCGCCGCCTCCAGGCTGGCGCAGACCACCGCGGCGTCGAGCACGTCGACCGCGCCCGAGGCCCGGGCCCGCGCCTCGTCGTCGATGGCGCACTTGGGGTTGACCAGGTACAGCCGGGACAGGCCCATAACCTTCATCGCCCGCGCCGCCGCCCCGATGTTGCCCGGATGGCTGGTCTCGACCAGTACGATGCGGAGATTGTCCAAAGTAGAAGCGGGATTCACGGTAAAATGCCGGCGATTCAATATGCTCTTTAATTAACTAGCCATGCATCCGATGCTCAACACGGCGGTCAAGGCCGCCCGGCGCGCCGCCACCATCATCAACCGGGCCTCCAACGACCTGGATCAACTCACCGTACGCGCCAAGCGCGAGAACGATTTCGTCAGCGAGGTCGATCACGCCGCCGAACAGGCGATCATCGACACCCTGCTGACGGCCTATCCGGGCCACGCGATTCTAGCAGAGGAGTCGGGCGTCACCGGCGCCTCGGAGTTCCAGTGGGTGATCGACCCGCTCGACGGCACCACCAACTTCCTGCATGGCTTCCCGCAGTATGCGATCTCGATCGCCATGCTGCACAACGGCGTGCCGACCCACGGCGTGGTCTACGATCCGGTGCGCAACGAACTGTTCACCGCCAGCCGCGGCACCGGCGCCTTCCTCAACGACCGCCGTATCCGCGTGTCCAAACGGGTCAAGCTGAAAGAAGCGCTGATCGGCACCGGCTTCCCCTTCCGCGACTTCAGCCACCTCGACGCCTACGTCGCCATGTTCCGCGACCTGGTGCAGAACACCGCCGGCCTGCGCCGGCCCGGCTCGGCCGCGCTCGACCTGGCCTGGACCGCCGCCGGCCGCACCGACGGCTTCTTTGAACTCGGCCTCAATCAATGGGACATCGCAGCCGGCTGCCTGCTGGTGGCCGAGGCCGGCGGCCTGGTGGGCGACCTGACCGGTGACGACGGCTATCTGAAGTCTGGCCACGTCGTCGCCGGCAACCCCAAGGTCTTCGCGCAATTGTTGCAGGCCATCGCGCCGCATCTGACCCCAGTACTTAGGGGCCACTAGGGCCACTACCTATCTGCTTTCCAAGCCCCGCCCACGGCCCTATAGTTTCCATATCCGCGCAATAAGAGCGCTATAAATCCACATCGCCCTAGGCGCATCAAAGGTGATGCGCGCTTCAATGGGGCGTGGCAGACGGGGAAAGATGGCTACGCTAAGGCACATATTGGCGGTCGAGGACGACCCGGACATCCAGAAAGTCATCAAGCTGGCGCTCGATACGGTGGGCGGCTTTAGTACGACCCTGGCCAGCTCCGGCCAAGAGGCGCTCGCCGCCTTGGATCACTGCCAGCCAGACCTGATCCTGCTCGATGTCATGATGCCGGGCATGGATGGCCCGACCACACTGAGCCGCATCCGCGAACGCACCGAATACCGCGACACGCCAGCCATCTTTCTCACCGCCAAGGCACAAACGCACGAAATTCAGCATCTTCTCGCACTCGGCGCGATCGCGGTGATCGCCAAACCCTTCGACCCGATGAAGCTGGCCGAAGAAGTGCGTAGCCACTGGAATCAAGCCGTCAACACCGTTAGCCAACCTGCACCGGAACAACACCCCGAACTCTCGCTGGAAGCCTCGATCGAGGCCTTGCGCCAGGAATTCATCGCCGAGATACCGCAGCGCCTGACGGATATCGATACGCTGTGGCAGCGCATCAAGGCCGGCCAAGCCAAGCTCACGGACCTACAAGAACTCGTGCGGCTCGTGCATAGCCTCAGCGGCACCAGCCGCACCTATGGGCTCGCCTCCCTCGGGCTGCACGCAAGAAAAATTGAAAAGGCACTGCAAACCTACGGCGAGGCTGGACAGCTGCCCACCGCCCAAAGCCACAGCCAATTCGATGCCGATTTCTCGACGCTCCGCAAACTGGCCGATCAACCCGCCGAATCGGCCAGACCCGTCGATGCCGAGGCACCGACCTTGCCGCTGCAAAGCAAGGCCCTGGTCTATCTGCTTGAGGACGACCCGGCGCAGGCCGCCTTTCTGGCCACGCAGCTCGGCCACTTCGGCTACCGGGTCAAGCACTTCCAGGAGGCTGAGCCCCTGCTTGCCCAGATCGATGCCGATGCGCCGAACGCCATGGTGCTCGACATCATGCTCAAGGAAGGGCCGATGGCCGGTATCGACATGACGCGCCGACTCTCGCCCAGCCGGCACAAAAACACCCCGATCATCTTTACTTCAGCACGCGACGACATCACCGCCCGGCTGGAAGCGGTGCGTGCCGGCTGCTATGCCTACCTGCACAAACCCATCGACATCGGCAAGCTGGTCGACAGCTTGGATCGCTCGCTCAGACAGCCGGCTCCCACCCCCTATCGAATCATGATCGTGGAAGACCAGCTCTCGGTGGCGCAGCACATCGAGACGATCCTGCACCAGGCCGGCATGGAGGCCATGATCGTCACTCAGCCGCTCGACGTATTGAACTCGATCGACAGCTACAACCCCGATCTGATCCTGATGGACATCTATATGCCGGACTGCACCGGCGACGAGCTGGCCCGGCTCATCCGCCAGCACGGCAGTTACGACAGCCTGCCCATCGTGTTCCTGTCGTCCGAACAAAACCTGGACATCCAGCTCAGCGCGATGCGTACCGGCGCCGACGACTTCCTGACCAAGCCGATCAACCCGCTCCATCTCGTGCAATCGGTGAGAATGCGGGCCGAACGCGCGCGCCTGCTCAACTCGCTGATGGTGCGCGACAGCATGACCGGCCTGCTCAACCACGCCCGGTCCAAGGAAGCGCTGGCGACCGAGATCGCGCGCGCCCAGCGCAACAACACGCCGCTCTCCGTCGCGATGATCGACATCGACAAATTCAAGCTGGTCAACGACGAACACGGCCACCTGGTCGGCGATCGCGTGATCAAGGGCCTTGCCCGCCTGATCCAAGAACGCCTGCGCAGCACCGATTTGGGCGGGCGCTACGGTGGCGAGGAATTCATCATGATCCTGCCCGATTGCCCGCCCACGCAAGCGGCCGGCATCCTGAACGACCTGCGCATCCGCTTCGGCCAGATTCGCCACGCCAGCGAAGACAACAACGGCGAGTTCAGCGTGACCTTCAGCGCCGGCATCGCCAGTTACCCGATATGCGGCAGCGTGGAATCGCTCATATCCACCGCCGATGCCGCGCTCTACGAAGCCAAGAAGCGCGGCCGCAACTGCGTCATCATGGCCACCGGCGAAATTCGCCCGCCCCCGCACTGATCGCGCCGCCCTCCCGCAGCGCGGGCGAATTCGGGGATAATCGGCGTTCGCCCATGAGTAAAAATCTCGACCCGCCCGTTCTCGCGCAACACACGCCGATGATGCAGCAATACCTGCGCATCAAGGCCGAGCATCCGCACACCTTGCTGTTCTACCGCATGGGCGATTTCTACGAGCTGTTCCACGACGACGCCGAACGCGCGGCCCGCCTGCTCGACATCACCTTGACCACGCGCGGGCAATCGGCGGGCGAGCCGATCCGCATGGCCGGCGTGCCCTATCATGCCGCCGAGCAATACCTGGCCAAGCTGGTCAAACTGGGCGAATCGGTCGCCATCTGCGAACAGATCGGCGACCCGAAGACCTCGAAAGGCCCGGTCGAGCGCAAGGTGGTGCGCATCGTCACCCCCGGCACCCTGACCGACGACGCCTTGCTGGAACAGAAACACGACGCCACCGTGCTGGCCCTGGCGCCCGGTAAAAACCAACTCGGCCTGGCCTGGCTCGCCCTGTCCAGCGGCCGCTTCGCGGCCAAGACCATCGCCCCGGAACAGCTCGCGGCCGAGTTGGCGCGGCTGGCACCGACCGAGTTGCTGCTGCCCGAAGACTTCAGCCATCCCGCCCTGGCCCATGGCCGAACCGCCCTGACCCGCCGGCCGGCTTGGCAGTTCGACACCGAACGCGGCCACCGCGTGCTGACCGAACACTTCGGCATGCGCGACCTCGGCGCCTTCGGCTGCGAGGACCAACCCTTGCTGCAAGCCGCCGCCGGCTTGCTGCTCGACTACGCGCGGCAGACCCAACAAGCCGCCCTGCCCCACGTCACCGGGCGCGGCCTGGAGCAGAGTGACGCCTACGTCACCCTCGACGCCGCCGCCCGCCGCACGCTGGAGTTGACCGAAACCCTGCGCGGCGAGACCGAGCCCACCCTGTTCTCCGAACTCGACCGCTGCGTCACCGGCATGGGCAGCCGCCTGCTCAAGACCTGGCTGCATCACCCGCTGCGCCAGCCGAGCCAACGCCGGCCCCGGCTCGCGGCGATTCGCGGCCTGCTCGAAACCCCCGCCGTCAGCACCCGCCTGCGCACCACGCTCAAGGGCATGAGCGACCTCGAGCGCATCGCCGCCCGCATCGCCTTGAAGTCGGCCCGGCCGCGTGACCTGTCCGGCCTGCGTGACAGCCTGCGCCTGCTGCCCGGCCTGCGTGCCGATCTGGCCGAGGCCGGCGACTGCCTGGCGGAGCTGGCCACGCGGTTGCAGTTCCCCGATGCGCCGCTGGACGAACTGCTGCGCGCCATCCAGCCCGAGCCCTCGGTCGTATTGCGCGAGGGCGGCGTCATCGCCGACGGTTACTCCAGTGAACTGGATGAACTGCGCACTATCCAGACCCACTGCGGCGACTTCCTGATCCAGATGGAGGCGCGCGAGCGCGAGCGCACCGGCATCGCCAATCTGCGCGTCGAGTACAACAAGGTCTCCGGTTTCTATATCGAAGTCAGCCGCGCCCAGGCCGACAAGGTGCCGATCGACTACCACCGGCGGCAGACGCTGAAGAACGTCGAGCGCTACATCACGCCCGAGCTGAAAGCGTTCGAGGACAAGGCCCTGTCCGCCAGCGAACGCGCGCTGATGCTGGAGAAGCAGTTGTTCGAGACGCTGCTGGAAGAACTCATGCCGCACATCCCCGCGCTGCAGGCCACGGCCGCCGCGGTGGCCGAGCTTGACCTGCTCGCGGCCCAGGCCCTGGTCGCCGGCGAGCGGCGTTATGTCGAGCCGGTGTTTGCCGACGACTGGGGCCTGCAGATTCGCGGCGGCCGCCACCCGGTGGTCGAGGCGCGCACCGACAGCTTCATCGCCAACGACCTCACGCTCGACCCCACGCGGCGCATGCTCATCGTCACCGGCCCCAACATGGGCGGCAAGTCGACCTACATGCGGCAGACCGCGCTGATCGTGCTGATGGCCTGCTGCGGCCTCTATGTGCCGGCCGACAGCGCGACCATCGGCCCGGTCGACCAGATCTTCACCCGCATCGGCAGCTCGGACGACCTGGCCGGCGGCCGCTCGACCTTCATGGTGGAGATGACCGAGACCGCGCAGATCCTGCACGGCGCCACCGAGACCAGCCTGGTCCTGCTCGACGAGATCGGCCGCGGCACCTCCACCTTCGACGGCATGGCCCTGGCCTGGGCCTGCGCCCGGCAACTGGCCGAGAAGACCCAGGCCTACACCCTGTTCGCCACCCACTACTTCGAGCTGACCCAACTGGCGCAGGACTACAAGACCATCGCCAACGTCCACCTCGACGCAGTCGAGAGCGGCGGCGGCCTGGTCTTCCTGCACAGCGTCGAAGACGGCCCCGCCTCGCAAAGCTATGGCATCCAGGTCGCCAAGCTGGCCGGCGTGCCCAGCGCGGTCATCGCGGCGGCCAAGCGCAAGCTCACCCAACTGGAGACCCAGCAGGTGGTCGAGCACGGCCAGGGCGACCTGTTCGCGCCCGCGCCGGCCGCCGAGACCGAGCCGCACCCGGCGCTGGAACAACTCGCCGCCATCGAACCGGACGAACTCACGCCCAAGGCCGCGCTCGAAGCGTTGTACGCCTTGAAGAAGATGCTGGAGGGCTGATGCAGACCCTGCACCTCGACGCCGATGAACTCGGGCTCGACTTCAACGCCTGCCACAAACTGGCGAACGTACTGGCCGGGCAACTGCTGGGCGAGGCCATGCTGCTCTCCTTCTACGACCGCGAGCGCAACCTCGAATCGCCCGCCGGCGTATCCGAATGCCACAAGGACTGCGCCATCCCCGGCTGGCAGGAATATGCTGAAAGCCGCGGCGGCACGCTGATGGTGAACTTCGGCCGCGGCCGTTTCGTATTCTGTTTCATGCCTTTGAGCGACACGCCATGACCCTGGAAGACCTGCAAAAACTCGCCGACCAGCTCGACCGCCTGCCCGGCGGCAACCAGGCGGCCATCCCCGATTTCTTCGCCCGGTTTCTGGAAGACGGCCTCGCCCCTATCACCTCGGACTGGGACGTGGAAAACTGGCAATGCAAGGAAGGCGGCATCCTGGTGCTGCGGCTGGACCCGGCCTATCACACCGCCCGCCTGTTCCAGGTGCACAGCGAAGAAGACGAAATCCAAATCGCCGCCCTGCCCATCCAGCTCATGGATGTCGCCCGCGAACATGGCGCCTCGGCCATCGTGCTGGCGCTGCTGGCCATCGCCGCCGGCAACGTCAACGACGGCAAGCGCCTGAAGGTGGGCCTGCCCAAGATCGACGGCGCGGCCAAGGACCTGATGCTGATGACCGTGTGCCGGCTGTGCGGCTGAGGCAATTGCGCTCTGCTTGTCAGCCTAGGCAAAGCGGCGTTAAATAAACCACACAAAACCAGAGCGCACGACAGGCTCGATGCCACCGAGGCGGCATCGACCGACGCGCTGGCTCGGTCAGCCGGGCGGTTGGCGCATAGGGAAACTATCCGGCGTGCGCCTTTTTGCGACAACGCCAACTCATTAACCGCCAGGAGACACCGTGGCCCCTACAGTTGTCCGAGATGGCCCGTTCCGGCTCTTTTTCTTTTCGCGGGAAGAGCCGAGAATGCATATCCATGTGGCCCATGCGCATGGCGAGGCCAAGTTCTGGTTGCAGCCGAGCCTTGCGCTGGCAAACCATACCGGCCTTTCCGAGCGGGAGTTGGCCGACGCTGAACGCGTTGTAACCCGTCACCTTCAGGAGATCACCGATGCCTGGAACAAACACTTTGGCGGCTGAAGTCACCCACGTCTCGAAAAGCGGCTTCTGGCTGCTTCTCGGAGACGAGGAGCTTCTTTTGCCGTTCGTCGACTTCCCCTGGTTCCAGCAGGCCACCATCGAGCAACTGACCAATATTGAATGGCCAAGCCCGGACCATCTCTATTGGCCGCTGTTGGATGTCGATTTGTCCGTCGAATCCATCCGGCATCCGGAAAAGTTTCCGCTCGTTTCCGCCGCCCCGACTGACCCGGCACCCCAGCAGGTTTCCTACTGAATCGCCCCGGCCCCGAATAGGCCATTAACCGCATGACCGCGGCGCCGCTCATCCTGTTCGGCGCCTTCGACCGGCACAACCTCGGCGACCTGCTGTTCCCCCACCTCTGGGCCGCGCACTGCGCTGAGCGCGAACTGATCTACGCCGGCCTCGCCCAGCGCGACCTCACCGCCTACGGCGGCCATCGGGTGCAGGCCATCGCCCAACTGGCAAAGGAGTTGGGCGATCAGGCGGTGGACATCCTGCACGTCGGCGGCGAACTGCTCGGCTGTTCGCTCTATGAAGCGGCGGTCATGACCCTGGCGCCGGACGAAGCACGGGCCGCCATCGCGCAATACGACCAAGACATAAACGTCCATACCGCCTGGGCACAGAATCAACTTCACATGCCGCAGAGCATCGGCTACCTGGTGCCGCGCAAGCTTTTCCCCAAGGCCCGCCATATCGCCTATCACGCCGTCGGCGGCACGGGCCTGGACCGACTGCCCGCCGCGATGCGCGAGGAAGTCATCGCCCGCTTGCAGGAGGCCGACCACCTCAGCGTGCGCGACCGGCTGACGCAATCGCTGTTGCAACAGGCCGGCATCCCCGCCCCGCTCGTGCCGGACTCGGCCCATCGGGTGGCCGAACTATTCGGCCAGCACATCAAAGAGCAGGCCAAGCAGGACGAACCGGCAGAAATCCAAAAACAGTTCAAGCAAGGCTATCTCGCCGTGCAGTTCAGCGCCGACTTTGGCGACGACCCAAGCCTGCGCCAGCTAGCCGCGCAACTGGATGCCTGCGGCGAAAAGACCGGCCTCGGCATCGTCCTGTTCCGCGCCGGCGCCGCGCCCTGGCACGACGAGCTCGCCGCCTACCGGCGCCTCAGCGGATTCATGCGCTGGCCGCAGCGCCGCATCTTCGAGTCGCTGAACCTCTGGGCCATCTGCGCCCTGCTCAGCCAGGCCCGCGCCTTCTGCGGCAGCAGCCTGCACGGCCGCATCGTCGCCCAGGCTGTTGGCGTCGCGGGGGTGAGCCTGGTGCAGGATGGGCAGCGCACCAGCAAGACCGCGGCCTATTGCTCCACCTGGCTGCCGGCAGGCGAGGTCAACGTCCGTTCGGTCGTGGAGGTAGCGGAAGGTATTGCGCAAGCCTTGGCCCTGCCGCCTGCAGCTTTACAGGCACAAGCCGACCAACTCGCCGACCAGGCCCAGGAAGGGATGACGGCAACGCTGGCCTCTTGCCAGACAAGGTAGAGCGGGGTTTAATCCGAGAAAGTTAAAGCCGTCAAAAACTAGCGAATAGACATACACATGCTTGGTGTAGGGCAAGCTGACTAAAGGGAGACTTCGCGGGTGCACAATTTTCCAGCACGGCGCCAGGGGATAGAGAAAACAAATGTATCCGCAATCGGCATCGCGGCTTTGCGCGCTATTGAGCACCCACTTTAATCATTTACCATGCTGACAAGCAAAGAACTACGAAACAATGTAATTACAAATATTATTACTGCACTTGTCACCGCCACCCTCACTTCCGCAGGTTTTTTGGGAAAAGTGAAGCCTCCTCGTTATTCCGTGCCAACCAGAAGTAGAGGGTTGGGGTATTTTTGCATGCGGTAGGCCACAGGTGGAATCCTTCCCAGCGATTCATGCGGCCGCTCATGGTTGTAGCGGTGCAACC
>JAJZTV010000238.1 GCA_021847385.1 Pseudomonadota bacterium
AGGCCAATTCGTCGACCAGCTCGTTCCACACCATGCCGTCGGTCATCGGGATCAGCACGATCTCGGCCCCGTCGATCTCCACCCTCACCGGCTTGGCGATGTTGACCACGTAGAGCACCGCGCGCATGCCGGGCGCGAAGTCGGCCCGGTATTTCTCCAGCAGCGGCTTGATCTGGGCCAGGTCGTCGAGCGAGCCGGCCAGCAGCTTGATCTTGTCGGCATCGGTCAGCACCACGCCGCCGATCAGGCCGGCCACCGGCGGCTTGCGCCGGCCCTGGGCGTCGGCGATCTCGCCCTCGATCACGACCAGGTCGCCGCGATAGGCCGCCAGGCCGGCCGCGCTCGCCGCTTCCTTGAAATTGACGTTGTAGAGCAGACCGTTTTTTTCGTAGCTATCCAACAGCATGACTATCTCCAAATAAAAAGAGGACACCGGGGTCGCTTTCGCAATATCCGTACCAAGCCGTCGCCGGGCCTAAACCCATGAGCGGCATTGCTTTTCCGCGCAAGCCCGGATCGCCCAATGTCGGCCTAACCCGACAATTGCCATGCCCTTTGGCGAAAACACGACAATGGCCGCCGGCCGCAATCCCGCACCCAGCCTTGCCCTGGCCCCTGGCCTGCTTCTTGCACATCGATAGGTATTGTCAGCAAGGAGCAATGCCATGCACGATGCCTTTCCCTCCATCCTGGCCGGCCTGAACGAAGGCACGGTCGTGCCCTACCTCGGCGCCGGCGCCCTGGCCGGCGTGGTCGATACCCAGTCCGGCCGCGCCATGCCGGCCGACAGCGAAAGCCTGATCCTGGCCATGAACAACGGCCAACCGATGGCGCCCAAGCTGATGTACGAATTCCCCCGCGCCGCGATGCACGTCGAACTGAAGCGCGGCCGTTCGACCTTGATGAAGTTCCTCAACGCCACCTACCGCGACACGGCCTGGAGCGCCTCGGCCCTGCACAACTGGTTGGCCGCGCAGAAGCTGCCCTATCTGGTCGACAGCAACCGCGATCCGCTGCTGCAAAAGGCCCTGGCCGCCACGCCGCACACCTTGATCGTCGGCGTCGCCCGCATCGGCGGCACCGAATACCGGTTCAAGCTGTTCCACCATGACGGCACGGCCTACCGCGCCATCGACCAGGAGGCGGTGAACGTGAGCCTGCCGGTGCTGTTCAAGCCCCTGGGCACGCCGCTGCCGGAGCCGAACTACATCGCCTCCGACGCCGATTTCGTCGACTACATCACCGAGCTGATGGGCGGCTTCGCCATCCCCGGTTTCGTCAAGCGCATGCGCCAGGGCAAGCGCTACCTGCTGCTCGGCATGCGCCTGACCCGCGATACCGAGCGCATGGTGCTGTCCGACATCGTGTTCGGTGCCGACAAGCCGGCCGGCTGGGCGCTGATTCCGAACGCCACCGACAAGGAGAAGCGCTACCTGGACAAGATCGGCATCGAGCTGGTCGAGGCCGACGTGGCCGACTTCCTGGCCGCGGCCGAGGCCTGGCAAGGCGAGGCGTTGGCTACCGGCACTGCGGGTTGACGGGCGACAGCATGGACTGGGACGAATCGCAATACGGCCTCGGCCTGGAAGAGATGGACGGCACGCACCGTGAGTTCGTCGCGCTGGTGTGCGCGCTGCAAACGGCCGATGCCGACAACTTCGCGCTCCTGTTCCAGCAGCTGCTGGAACACACGAAACTGCACTTCGTCGAGGAAGGCCGACTGATGCGGCTGTACAAGTTCCCGGCCCTGGGCGAACACGAGGGCGAGCACCATCGCGTCTACGGCGACCTGCTGCAGTTCAACCGCAATGTGAAGAACGGCCGGCTGGCGCTGGCCCGGGCCTATGTGAAGGACGGCCTGAGCGAGTGGTTCAAGCTGCATCTCGGCAGCATGGATGCGGCCCTGGCCGCGCATATCCTGCGCTGCCAACAGAGCGAGTTCGAAATCGAGGGGCTTATTCAGATCGGTGGGACGTAGGTCGGCAATACCTTGCCGACGAACTCCGGCGTGAGTCGGCAAGGTATTGCCGACCTACTACATCTTTGCCGAGGCCAATTCCACCATGCCGCTCATCTCCACCAATGCCATGGCCTGATCGGCGCAGGCCGCGCGGATCGCCGGGTCCAAGGCCTTGAGCCAGGCATCGGGCAGCGCCGCCGTGCCATACAGCGCACCGGCCAGCATGCCGGCGATGGCGCCGGTGGTATCGGCATCGCCACCGCGATTGACCACGTCGACCAGGCAATTGCGAAAGCTGTCGGTATCGAATAGGCCCTGGAACACGGCCTGCACGGTCTCGACGATGTAGCCGCCGGGATTGCTGCACCGCTGCTTGGTGCGGAAGACGAAGGCCGGATACACGCCCGCCAGCGGGTAAGCATAGCGATGCAGCAGTTGGGCCAGATCGGCACCCTGCACTGCAGCCTGCACCATCAGGGCCAGACATTCGGTCGCCGCGTCGGACAAGGGGTGATGATGGGTGACATGGGCCTGGATGCGGCAGGCCGCGCGCACCGCCGTCTCGCCCTGACCCAAGGTCGCCAACGCCACCGGCAGCACGCGCATGGCGGCGCCGTTGCCGGCGTCGTGCTCGCTCAACGGCACTGCCGGCACGCCGGTGCTGCGAAAGGACAACAGGCCGCGGCGCACGGTGTTGCCGATGTCGACCGGCTTGGCCCGCATCCAGGTATCGAAGGCCTGGGCGATGGCCTGCGCATCGATACCGCCGGAGTTCAGGATCGCCTGGCCCAGGGCGATGGCCATGGTGGTGTCGTCGGTCACCTGGCCGGGCTTGAGCTTGAGCCAGCCGCCGCCGACCATGCGCTCGTGCACGCCGTACTCGTGCTCGATCTCGCGCGCCGACATGAACTCGACCGTCGCGCCCAGGGCATCGCCGATAGCCAAACCAAGATAGGCCGCCACGGCGCGATCCGCGAGATCGCTCACGACATCACGTCTCCGGCCCGAAGCACTTGGCGTAATCGGCGCAGACCTGGCAGGACGGCGCCGGGCAGACATGGATGCCCTCGCGCTCGCAGATCTGGCGGTAGATGAATTTCTTCCAC
>JAJZTV010000239.1 GCA_021847385.1 Pseudomonadota bacterium
GCGTTTCTCCAAATTGATCCGTGCCGGTAGCAGCGAGTCGCTGAGCGGCACACCGCCGTTCCGCATGGTGATCGGCAATGCCGCGACCATGCGCTTGAGCCACGACGGCAAGGCGGTCGACCTGAAGCCCTTCATCGGGGAAAAGGTCGCGCGCTTGAAATTATCCGATGAAGGCGCCAGCAAGATGACGCCGCCCGCAAGCCAGAACCAATGAGCCATCCTTCCTCGATCATCCGGCGGCCGAGCCGGCGTGTCCTCGTTGGCGGTGTTGCCGTCGGCGGCGGTGCGCCGGTGGTGGTGCAGTCGATGACCAATACCGATACCGCCGACGTCGAGGCCACCGTGCGCCAGGTGGCCGATCTGTGGCGGGCCGGTTCCGAGTTGGTGCGGTTGACGGTCAACACCGAAGAGGCGGCGCGGGCCGTGCCGCAGATCCGCGAACGGCTGGACGCCCAGGCCTGCCCGGTGCCGCTGATCGGCGACTTCCATTTCAACGGCCACAAGCTGCTCGCCGCGGTGCCCGAGTGTGCCCAGGCCCTGGCCAAGCTGCGGATCAATCCGGGCAACGTCGGCCGCGGCGCCAAGCGCGACGAGCAGTTCGCCACCCTGATCGAGTTCGCCTGCAAGTACGACAAACCGATCCGCATCGGCGTCAACTGGGGCAGCCTGGACCAGGAACTGCTGGCGCGGATGATGGACGACAACGCCGAGCGGCCGAAGCCCTTGGAGCCGGAAGAGGTGATGCGTCATGCGCTGATCGCCTCGGCGCTGGAATCGGCGGCGCGCGCCGAGGAACTGGGTCTGGGCCGGGACAAGATCATCCTGTCCTGCAAGCTCTCGGGCGTGCAGGACTTGATCAAGGTCTACCGCGACCTCGCGGCGCGTTGCGACTACCCCTTGCACTTGGGCCTGACCGAGGCGGGCCTGGGCAGCAAGGGCATCGTCGCCTCGGCCGCCGCATTGTCGGTGCTGCTGCAAGAGGGCATCGGCGACACCATCCGGGTGTCGTTGACGCCGCAGCCGGGCGAGCCGCGCAGCTTGGAAGTGCAAGTGGCGCAAGAGATATTGCAGACCATGGGCATCCGCTCCTTCACGCCCCTGGTCACCGCCTGCCCAGGTTGCGGTCGCACCACCAGCACCTATTTCCAGGAACTGGCGCAGAAGATCCAGGTCTGGTTGCGCACCCAGATGCCGATCTGGCGCGCGCAATATCCCGGGGTCGAGACCATGAACGTGGCGGTGATGGGCTGCGTGGTCAATGGTCCGGGCGAGAGTCGTCACGCCAATGTCGGCATCTCCCTGCCCGGCACCAACGAGACCCCGGTCGCCCCGGTCTATGTCGATGGCGAGAAATTCATCACCTTGAAGGGCGACCATATCGCCGAAGAATTTCAGGCCATCGTCGACGAATACGTGCAACGCAAATACGGGCCACCGTCCCACGGCTGACGGCCTTTTGGAATCGAGATCATGAGTAACACCTTGCGTGCCGTGCGCGGCATGAACGACATGCTCCCGGCCGATGCCGGGCTTTGGGGCCGGTTCGAGGCCACCGTGCGCGACTGGCTGAAATCCTACGGCTATCAGGAACTGCGCACGCCCATCCTGGAACACACCGCGCTGTTCAAGCGGGCGATCGGCGAGGTGACCGACATCGTCGAGAAGGAGATGTACACCTTCGAGGACGCCTTGAACGGCGAGAACCTGACCCTGCGCCCGGAGGGCACCGCCTCCTGCGTGCGTGCGGCGATCGAGAACAACCTGCTGTTCGACGGCGGCAAGCGGCTTTGGTACATGGGCCCGATGTTCCGCCACGAGCGGCCGCAGAAGGGGCGCTACCGCCAGTTCCACCAGGTCGGTATCGAGGCCCTGGGCCATGCCGGGCCCGATCTCGATATCGAGCACCTGTTGATGGGCGCCCGCTTGTGGAAGCAACTGGGCTTGGCCGAATTCGTGGCCCTGGAGATCAACAGCCTGGGCGGCGCCGAGTCGCGCGCCCGGCACCGGCAGAAGCTGATCGAATACTTCGAGGCGCACAAGGCGCAGCTCGACGAGGATGCCCAACGCCGGCTGTATGCCAATCCGCTGCGCATCCTCGACACCAAGAACCCGGCCATGCAGGACCTGGTCGCCGCAGCGCCCAAGCTGATGGACGAGCTGGACGACGAGGCGCGCCGGCATTTCGACGCGGTGCAGCAGGGCCTGCATGACGCCGGCATCGCGTTCAAGGTCAACCCGCGTCTGGTCCGTGGCCTCGACTACTACAACTACACGGTCTACGAGTGGGTGACCGACAAGCTCGGCGCCCAGGGCACGGTCTGCGCCGGCGGCCGCTACGATGGCCTGGTCGCCCAGCTCGGCGGCAAGCCGGCGCCGGCCTGCGGTTTCGCCATGGGCGTCGAGCGTTTATTGGCGCTGATGCAGGAGGCAGGCACGCCGTTGGTCGACGACCCGCTCGACGCCTATGTGGTCAACGTCGGCGAGGCCGCCGCCCGCTTCGCCCTGCAGGCGGCCGAACGCCTGCGCGATGCCGGGCTCAAGGTCGCGCTGCATTGCGGCGGCGGCAGCTTCAAGTCGCAAATGAAAAAGGCCGATGCCAGCGGTGCCCGCTTCGCGCTTATCATTGGCGACGACGAGGCCCAGGCCGGCGAGGCGAGTGTCAAGCCGCTGCGCGCCGAGGGCGAGCAGCAACGGGTTAAATTGGATAATGTCGCGCAATTGATTAAGGACTGAACATGGCACTCGATCTCGAAGAACAGGAACAACTCGATGAATTCAAGGCCTGGTGGCGACAAAACGGCAAATGGGTCATCGCCGGTGTGGCGGCCTTCCTGATCGTCGCCGGCGGCGTACGCGGCTGGCACTATTGGACGGCCAAGCAAGCCACCCAGGCCTCGCAGCTGTTCGAGCAGGCGATGCAGGCGGTCGCCGCCAACGACGTCAAGGCGGCCAAGGAGATCACCGGCCAGATCATGGAGAACTACCCGCGCACGGCCTATAGCGCCCCGGCGGCCTGGCTGGCCGGTCGCATCAATTACGATGCCGGCGATTTCAAG
>JAJZTV010000240.1 GCA_021847385.1 Pseudomonadota bacterium
AGGCGATCGCCACCGGCGCCGCATCCACCACCGATTCGATCAACGCCTTCTGATTCTGCACTTGGCGTTCCAGCCGGTGCATCTCGGTGACGTCGCGATGCATGCCGAGGTAATGCGTGGTGCGCCCGGCCGCATCGATCACCGGCGTGATGGTGAGATCGGCAAGATACCGGCTGCCGTCGCGGCGCCGATTCACCAACAGGCCGTTCCACGAACGCTGGCGCAGCAACTGTGCCCACATGGTCTCGTAGACCAGCTTGGGCGTGACCTTGTAGGACAGGATGGCCTCGCTATGGCCGATCACGTCTTCGGCCGAATACCCCGTCACTCGCTCGAAGGCCTGGTTGGCATAAAGGATGTGCGCGTTGATGTCGGTGATCGAGATCGCCAGCGCGGCCTGCTCCACCGCCAAGCGAAAGGCCTGGGTAGGCAGGGCCTCGGCGTGGCTATTAGGCTCCGGCCTCTGGGGCTCGGCGGGCGAATCGGGCGTGGCCGGGTGTTCCATGGTGGGCTCGTCTGTGTAAGGTTTATTCCTATCACGCAACAACCATGCCAAGCATGCGGACATTCTGTCCCGCCCACGCGGACTCCAAGGCGTGGCGCCGCGCGCTGTCATTTTCCCGACATTGCCCCAATGGTTGTGCATCAACCCCCACACCAAAGTCATGCACCGTCGTGGTGCCGGCACTTGCAAGTAACTGATTTTCCAAATTGGCCCGATTGCGCAATGGGTTGGCACAGTCCGTGCGAGAGCAGAAGCGGAGACCGATGCCATGAGCCAATACCTGCTACTGCTGCTATCCACCGCGCTGGTGAACAACGTCGTCCTGGTGAAATTCCTGGGACTGTGCCCGTTCATGGGCATCTCGAAAAAGGTCGACACCGCCATCAGCATGGGCCTGGCCACCACCTTCGTGATGACCATGGCCTCGGCCTCCTGCTGGATGCTCGAACACTGGCTGCTGGCGCCGTTGGGCATCGAATACCTGCGCATCCTGGTCTACATCCTGGTGATCGCCGCCGTGGTGCAGTTCACCGAGATGGTCGTGCGCAAGACCAACCCGTCCCTGTATCAAGTGCTGGGCATCTATCTGCCGCTGATCACCACCAACTGCGCGGTGCTGGGCATCCCCTTGCTCACCACCCAGGAGCACTTGCCCTTCGTGGAAGGCCTGCTGTACGGCTTCGGCTCGGCGGTGGGCTTCTCCCTGGTGCTGGCCCTGTTCGCCGGGCTGCGCGAACGGCTGGCGCTGGCCCAGGTGCCGAGCGTGTTCGTCGGCGCCCCGGTCGGCTTCATCACCGCCAGTCTGCTGGCCTTGGCCTTCATGGGCTTCGCCGGCCTCGTCAGTCATTGACCGCAAGGAACCTGACTCATGCTGATCGCCGTCTTCAGTCTCACCACCCTGGGTCTGGCCCTGGGCCTGATGCTGGGCTATGCCTCGCGCCGCCTGGCGGTGGAAGGCAATGCCCTGGTGGAAGAAATCCAGGCCATCCTGCCCGGCTCGCAGTGCGGCCAATGTGGGTTCCCCGGTTGTGCCGGCGCCGCCCAGGCCCTGGCGGGCGGCAATGCCCCGATCACCCTGTGCCCGCCCGGCGGCCGCGAGGTGGTATCGGCGCTGTCGGCCAAATTGGGCGTCGAGGTCAACCTGGCCGACGTCGAAGAAACCGTGCCGATGACCGCCGAGGTGCGCGAGGAACTGTGCATCGGCTGCACCCGCTGCTACAAGGTCTGCCCCACCGACGCGATCATGGGTGCGGCCAAGCACATCCATGCCGTGTTCCGCGAGGCCTGCACCGCCTGCGGCAAGTGCGTGGCGGCCTGCCCGACCGAAGCGCTGGCCCTGCATCCGGCGCCGCTCACCCTGCAATCCTGGTACTGGCATAAACCGGAAGAAAGAATGGCGGCATGAACTTGCTCAACCGTTTCCAGCCCCGCGGCGGTGTCCATCCGGCCGGCCGCAAAGACCTCTCGGCAGACCGGCCGATCCGTGCGCTGCCCTTGCCCGAGCGCTTGTTCGTGCCCTTGCAGCAGCATGTCGGCGCCGCAGCCACGCCGGTCGTGGCAGTGGGCGACCGGGTGCTCAAGGGCCAGCTCATCGCCGCCGGCCAAGGCACCATCTCGGCGCCGGTGCACGCGCCGACCTCGGGCCGCGTCGTCGCCCTGGGCGACTACGCCGCGCCGCACCCGTCCGGCCTGCCGGTGCCCACCCTGACGCTGGAGTCCGATGGCGAAGACCGCTGGTCGGAGGCGGACATCCCGGCCGACCCCTTCGCCCTCAGCCCGGAAGAGATCGCCCGGCGCGTGGGTGCGGCCGGCATCGTCGGCCTGGGCGGCGCCGCCTTCCCGTCGGCGGTCAAACTCAACATCAGCCGCAAGAGCGGGGTGGACACCCTGATCATCAACGGCGGCGAGTGCGAGCCTTACCTCACCTGCGACGACCGATTGATGCGCGAGCAAGCCGAGGGCATCGTCGCCGGCATTCGGCTGATCCACCATGCCGTCGGCACGACACGCGCCCTGGTCGGCATCGAGGACAACAAGCCCGAGGCCATCGCCGCGATGCGCGCGGCGGCGCTCGGCACCGAAATCCAGGTGGTGGCGGTACCGGCCATGTATCCGATGGGCTGGGACAAGCAGCTCACCCGCGCCCTGATCGGCAAGGAGGTACCGGCCGGCGGCCGTTCCGCCGACATCGGCGTGCTGGTGCACAACGTGGCCACCGCCTATGCCGTGTACGAGGCCGTGGCGCTGGGCCGGCCGCTGGTCTCGCGCATCGTCACGGTCAGCGGCGGCGCGGTGAAGATTCCCTGCAACCTGGAGGTGCCGATCGGCACGCCGGCCCAGGACCTGTTCGACTATTGCGGCGGCTTCACCGCGCCGCCGGCGCGCCTGGTCATGGGCGGACCGATGATGGGCCACGAAATGCCGGCGACCTACATCCCGGTGGTGAAGGGCACCAGCGGCGTGCTGGCACTGACCCATGCCGAGATCGGCCGGCCGGAACCGGCGCCGTGTATTCGCTGTTCCACCTGCG
>JAJZTV010000241.1 GCA_021847385.1 Pseudomonadota bacterium
CCAGGCCAACCAGGCGGTGTTCATGGCCTTCCTCAAGCCGGGCGACACCATCATGGGCATGAGCCTGGCCGAGGGCGGCCACCTCACCCACGGCATGGCGCTGAACATGTCCGGCAAGTGGTTCAACGTCGTGGCCTATGGTCTCAACGAGAAGGAAGAGATCGACTACGACAAGATGGAAGCGCTGGCGAAAGAGCACAAGCCCAAGCTGATCATCGCCGGCGCCTCGGCCTATTCGCTGCGCATCGATTTCGAGCGCTTCGCCAAGGTGGCCAAGAGCATCGGCGCGATCTTCATGGTCGACATGGCCCACTATGCTGGCCTGGTCGCCGCCGGGCTCTACCCGAACCCGGTGCCGCATGCCGACGTGGTGACCTCGACCACGCACAAGACCCTGCGCGGCCCGCGCGGCGGCATCATCCTGATGAAGGCCGAGCACGAGAAGGCGATCAATTCCGCGATCTTCCCCGGCCTGCAGGGCGGCCCGCTGATGCACGTGATCGCCGGCAAGGCGGTGGCGTTCAAAGAGGCACTGGCACCCGAGTTCCGCAAGTATCAGGAACAAGTGATCGCCAATGCCCGGGTGATGGCCCGCGTGCTGGGCGAGGAGCGTGGCCTGCGCGTGGTGTCCGGCGGCACCGAGAGTCATGTCTTCCTGGTCGACCTGCGCTCGAAGCAGATCACCGGCAAGGAGGCCGAGGCCGCGCTCGGCCGTGCCCACATCACGGTCAACAAGAACGCGATCCCCAACGACCCGGAGAAGCCCTTCGTCACCTCCGGTATCCGCGTCGGTTCGCCGGCCATGACCACCCGTGGCTTCAAGGAGATCGAGGCGGAGAAGCTGGCCCACCTGATCGCCGACGTGCTCGACGCACCGAACGACGAGGCGGTGGCCAAGCGCGTGGCCGGCGAAGTGGCCGCGATGTGCGCGAAGTTCCCGGTCTATGGTAAGTGAGGAGGCAGGAGTGAGGCGTTAGGAGAAACGGCATGCCCCCTCACTCCTTACTCCTCACTCCTCACTCAAAATGAAGTGCCCCTTCTGCGGCGCCACCGATACCCAAGTCGTCGAGACCCGCGAGTCCGACGACGGTGCCAGCATCCGCCGGCGCCGCCGCTGCCCGACTTGCGACAAGCGGTTCACGACCTATGAGACGGCCGATGTGCGCATGCCGCATGTGGTAAAGGGCAATGGCACGCGCGAGGAATTCTCCATCCAGAAATTGCGCGAAGGGTTTCGCCGCGCGCTGCACAAACGGCCGGTGCCGGCGGCGCTGGTCGACGAGGCGGTCGAACATATCCGGCAGAAGCTGCGCGCCCTGGGCGAGCGCGAGATCGGTTCGCGCCAGGTCGGCGAGATGGTGATGGCCGAACTGTATAAGCTCGACAAAGTGGCCTACATCCGCTTCGCCTCGGTCTATCGCAGCTTCCAGGACGTCGACGATTTCCGCGACGTCATTCGCGACATCGAAAAGAAATAAGCGGGCGCCTTGTTCACGGCACAAGACCACACGCACATGGGCCATGCGCTGCAATTGGCGGAGCGCGGCCTGTTCACGACGGCACCGAATCCGCGCGTCGGTTGTGTGATCGTCAAGGACGGTCAAGTCGTCGGCGAGGGTTGGCACGAGCGGGCCGGCGAGCCGCATGCCGAGATCCACGCCCTGCGCGCGGCCGGCGCCGCGGCGCGCGGGGCCACCGTTTACGTCACCTTGGAGCCGTGCAGCCATCATGGCCGCACGCCGCCGTGTGCGAATGCGCTGATCGATGCCGGCGTCGCCCGCGTGGTCGCGGCGATGATCGATCCGAACCCGGCCGTGGCCGGACAAGGTATCCAATTGTTGACCCTGGCCGGGATTCAAGTGGAGACCGGGCTGTCGGAGGCCGAGGCGTGCGAACTCAATATCGGTTTCGTCGCGCGCATGAGCCGGGGCCGGCCATGGTTACGGTTGAAGACCGCGACCAGCTTGGATGGCAAGACCGGCCTGATCAGCGGCGAATCGAAATGGATCACCGGCGAGTCCGCGCGGCAGGACGTGCACCGCTGGCGCGCCCGCAGTTGTGCGATCTTGACCGGCGTGGGCACGGTGCTCGCCGACGATCCGCGCATGAATGTGCGCGATGTCGAAACGGCCAGGCAGCCGCTCAAGGTGATCGTCGACAGCGCCTTGCGCACGCCGCCGGAGGCGAAAGTGCTGGCCGATGGCGGCACCTTGCTGGTCGGCACGGTCGATGTGCCGGAGCGGCGGGCGGCGCTGGAGGCGGCGGGGGCCGAGGTGGCCTTGCTGGCGAATTCGCACGGTCGGGTCGATCTGGCCGCCTTGTTGGCGGAGCTGGGCCGGCGCGGCATCAACGAAGTGCATGCCGAAGCGGGCGCGACGCTGAACGGCGCCTTGTTGGAGGCGGGGCTGGTGGACGAGTGGCTGGCCTACTATGCGCCGGTCGTGCTCGGGCATGCGGCGCTCGGCTTGTTCGATGTGCCGCCGTTGGCCGATATGGCGCAGCGGCGCACCTTCTCGTTGTGCGAGGCGCGCCAGATCGGCGCCGATCTGCGGTTGCGCCTGCGGCCGGTCTGAGTCTTCCTTACCTGCGTTTGCGCGGGGCTTCCTACTGCTTGGTCAACACGATGCTGCGCGTGATCGGTGCGTCGAGCCCGGAAATGGTGACCGTGCCGGATATCGCGCTGCCGCTGAGCGCACCGCTGAAACTCAGGCCGCCGCCGGCCGTGCCGCCGCTCCAGGTGCCGGTCGCCACCAGGTGGTCGGTGGTGCCGGACAGCGTGCCACCGGCGCTGAGTGAAATCGTTTCGCCTGGCTCGCAGCCGGCCGGGTCGGTGCACGAAACCAGGGTGACGACATCGACGCCGCTGATGGTGAAGGTGCCGGCATAGGGCTTGCTCGCCGTGCCATCGCCGCTGCTCAACGTCGCGGTGGCGGTGCCGCTGATCTGGTGGCTCCACGCGCAGCAGCCGGGATAACTCTCGGTGCCGCTGCCGCCGACGGAGGAGGCGTAGCGGCCAAGCGCTGAAC
>JAJZTV010000242.1 GCA_021847385.1 Pseudomonadota bacterium
TCGGCGACGCGGACGATGACGCTCGGCTATCTGCCGCTGCCCGCCGAACGCTGCCCGTGACGGCTATTCGCGGCGCAACAGGTAATCGTTGATGAAGCTGGCCAGGCCGCCGACCTTGAACGCCCGGTCGATCTGGTCGCGGTCAGCGACGGTCTCGGCCCATTCCAGCAGGCCGACCTCGGGGTGCGTCTTCCGGTAGGCGATGTACTGTTCCAGGTAATGGTCGATCTTGCCCGCCTTGGAGTGCTTGATGTGGCCATAGGGCCAGAGCCTGAGCTGGTCGGTGTCCTCGATCGGTATGCCCTTGCGGAAATACTGGTACAGGGTCGCGTAGATGCCGGTGCGGTCGGCACCGGCCTTGCAGTGCATCCACATCGGGTACTCGATGGTCTCGAACACCTCCTTGGCCCGGCGAATGCGCCCGACGTCCGGGATGCTGCGCGAGGCGATGCTGACATCGACCAGGTGGATGCCGAGCTTGCGGCATTGCTCGCGCTCGAAGGCCCAATAGGCCGAGCGCTCGTTCGGCCCCTTGAGGTTGACGATGGTCTTGATGCCGTACTTCTTCACCATGCGCCGCAACTGCCACATGGTCGGCTGCGAGGAGCGGAAGGCCTCCTCGGAGATGCGGTGGAAGTTGAAGCGGAACAGGTTGGTGAAGTTGTGCTCGACCAGCATGGCATAGAGCCAGGCCCGAACCCGGCCCCACGGCGTATTCAACTCGAATCTCATTGGTACAGTTCTCGGAAATGGGCGCAGTCGCGCATCAGTTCGGCCTTGCTGCCCTGGCAGATCACCTCGCCGTCCTGGATCAGGTAGATGCGGTCGGCCACCTCCACGCTTTTCAGGCGATGGGCGATGACGATGGTGACGATGTCCGGCGCCAAGCCGCGCACGGTTTCCAGGATCGCCGCCTCGCTCTGGTTGTCCAATGCGCTGGTGGCCTCGTCCAGGATCAGCACGTGCGGGTCGCGGTAGAGGGCGCGCGCGATGGCGATGCGCTGGCGCTGGCCGCCGGACAGGTTGGTGCCCGCCTCGTTGAGCCGGGTGTGGATGCCCTCGGGCAGGCCGGCGACGTGCGCCCAGATATTGGCCTTCTGCAGCGCGGCGACCACCCGGCCCTCGTCGACCGGCATGCCGTAGGCGACATTGGCGGCGATGCTGTCGTTGAAGATGTGCACCCGCTGGGTGACGATGGCCACCTGCGCGCGCACCGAGGCCAGCGTGAACTCGCGGATGTCGCGGCCGTCGAGCCGCAGCGCGCCGGTCGTCGCGTCGAAGAAGCGCAGCAGCAGGCTGGCGATGGAACTCTTGCCGCCGCCGCTGCCGCCGACCAGCGCGACGATCTCGCCCTTGCGCGCGACCAAGTCCACGCCGCGCAGGGCCGGCTTGTCGTCGTAGGCCAGGCCGACGTGGTCGAACACGATCTCGCCGATGTCGACCAGCGTCCGCTCGCCGCCGCGCACCTCGGGTTTCAGCGCCAACAGGGCCTGGATGCGCTCCTGCGCGGCGATGGCATCCTGGAATTGGGCATAGGTCTGGCTCAGCCGGCGAATCGGGTCGACCGCCATGAACAGCGCGGTCACGAACGAGAAGAAGGCGCCGACCGTCAGGCTGCCGTCGATCACCTGCCGGCCGCCGATGGCGATGACCGCGGCGGCGGAGAACGACGCGAACAGCTCCATCACCGGCACCACCAGGCCGCCGGTGCGTACCGATTTCATGTTGACCTCGAAGCAGGCCTGGTTGGTGCGCGCGAAGCGGCCGGCCTCGAAGTCCTCGGTGTGATAGGCCTTGATCGCCTCGACGTTGGCGAACATTTCGGACAGGTTGGTGGTCAGCTCGGCGTTGCGTTCCTGCGTCGTATGCGCGATGCGCTTGAGTCGGCGCGAGATCAGGCTGACCGGGTAGAACGCGGCCGGGATCACCACCAGGGTGATGAACGACAGGGTCGGGCTTTGGTAGATCACCACGGAGATCAGGGCCGCCGCGGTCAGGCCCTCCCGCGCCACGGTGGCGACGTTGGTCGACACCGCGTTCTGGATGCGGCCGATGTCGTTGGTGATGCGGCTGATCAACTGGCCGGAGTGATGGCGGTGGAAGAAGGCGAGGTCGGAGTGCAGCAGGTGGCCGAGCAGGCGATCGCGCACCTTGCGCACGATGTCCTGGCCGACGAAGCTCATGGTGTAGGCCTGGACGAAGGTGCCCGTGCCCTTGGCCAGATAGGCGAGGACGATGAACACCGGCAGCGAATACAGCAGCGTCGTGTCCTTGTCGATGAAGATGTCGTCCAGCAAGGGCTTCATCATCCAGGCGATGGCCGCGCTGGCCCCAGCCACCATCGCCATCGCGACGAAGGCCAGCGCCAGCTTGCCGCGATAGTGGCGGTATTCCGGCCAATAGGCGCGCATCAATTCAAACATTCACCGCCACCGGGAAACGACCGCGAAACCGCATAGGAAAAACATGGCGCTCACAGCAAAACCACCGTCGCCAGGCCAAGAAAGATGAAGAACCCCATCGAATCGGTGATAAAGGTGGTCAGCACCGCCGAACCGAAGGCCGGATCGCGACCGAAACGGTCGATCACCGCCGGCGCGAAATAGCCGGCCAGGGCCGCGACCACTTGGTTGAGCAACATCGCGGCCGCCATCACACCGCCGAGGGCGACGTTGCGATAGAGCAGAAAGGCGACCACCCCCATCACGCCACCCCAGACGGCACCGTTGAGCAGCGCGATACTGAGTTCCTTGCCGAGCAGGCGCCGGGCGTTTTCCTTGTTGATCAAGCCCAAGGCCAGGCCGCGCACCATCAGGGTGGAGGTCTGGTTGCCGGAGTTGCCGCCCATGCCGGCGACGATGGGCATCAGCGCCGCCAAGGCGGCAAGCTGGGTGATCGAACCTTCGAAGGCACCGACCACGCGCGATGCGACCAGGGCGGTGCAGAGGTTGATCGCCAGCCAGGTCCAGCGGTTCTTGGCTGCCTTCCAGACCGTGGAGAACAAGTCTTC
>JAJZTV010000243.1 GCA_021847385.1 Pseudomonadota bacterium
CCGCGGCAGCATGTATTCGGCGATGGTGGTCGACGCCCCGATCAACAAGGGGCCGCTGACCTGACCGGTCAATTCGGAGATGCGCGCCTCCATCTCCGCCGTCATGTCGAGGATGCGCTCGGCGTAGTCCAATGCCAATTCACCGGCCGGCGTCAGCGAAATCTTGCCGTGCGAACGCTCGAACAAACGGGTATTGAAGTGCTCTTCCAGTTGCTTGACCTGAAAGGTCACCGCCGGCTGGGTCATGAACAGTTGCTCGGCCGCCTTGGTGAAGGACAGCTGCTTGGCAACGGTATGGAAAACTTGAAGGCGCCGATCGGCCATTGCTTATCTAATAATCGGATAAAAAATAATTATGCAATTCAACCACACTTTGACAGTCAATAGTAGTCTATTCGTGCCAGCTTACTTGATCGTATACGGCGGTGGCTGATGTCATACCTGACGTGGTATAACGCGGTCTCCACACAACGATAACTTCTACTCGAGTTGTAATGAATCGAGGCTTTTACATCATCATGGCCGCGCAATTTTTTTCCGCGCTGGCCGACAATGCGCTCCTGATTTCCGCCATCGCCATGCTCCGGGAGATCCACGCCCCGGCCGAGTATGAGCCGCTGCTCAAGCTGTTTTTCACCATTTCCTACGTGGTACTGGCCGCCTTCGTCGGCGCTTTCGCCGACTCCATGCCCAAGGGCCGGGTCATGTTCATCAGCAACACGATCAAGATCGGCGGTTGCATCATGATGATCGCCGGGTTGAACCCGCTCTATGCCTATGCCGTCGTCGGACTCGGCGCCGCAGCCTATTCGCCCGCCAAATACGGCATCCTCACCGAGTACCTGCCACACAGCAAGCTGGTCATGGCCAATAGCTGGATCGAAGGCCTGACTGTGGCCGCCATCATCCTCGGCACCATTCTCGGCGGCTGGCTGATCAGCCCCTTGATCCAAGGCGCCTTCCAGTCGGCCGATACCTTCATTTTCGGGCACATCATGCATGGCCGTTTGTTGGGCACGCTGCTGGACTACAGCATGATCGCCATCGCCTTGGTCTACTTGGTCGCCGCCCTCTTCAACCTGTGGATTCCGAATACCGGCATCGATCACCGGGTCGCCCACAAATCGCCGATGTATATGATCCGCGACTTCGCCCATTGCGTGCGTCTACTCTGGATCGACAAACTAGGCCAGATCACGCTGGCAGTGACCACGCTGTTCTGGGGCGCCGGCGCCACCCTGCAGTTCATCATGCTGCGCTGGGCCGAAGAGGCCCTGCATATCCCACTGCACGAAGCCGCCTATCTACAAGTGGTGTTTGCCATCGGCATCGCCGTCGGCGCGGTCTTGGCCGGCAAACTCATACCCATCCACCAGTCGGTCAAGGTCATCACCGTCGGCATCGTCATGGGTCTATCCGCTGCCTTGATGGTCTTCGTCAAGGGCACCGTGCCGGCCATCGTGCTGATGCTGGCGGTCGGTGCCATGGCCGGTTTCTTCGTGGTGCCGATGAATGCGCTGCTCCAGCACCGCGGCCACATCCTGATGGGGGCTGGCCATTCCATCGCCGTGCAGAACTTCAACGAGAACCTCTCTATCCTCGTCATGCTCGGCCTCTACTCCGTCCTGATCTGGGCCGAGCTTTCGGTCTATGTCGTGATCATCCTGTTCAGCCTGTTCGTCGCCCTGGCCATGTATCTGGTGCGCCGCTGGCATGCGTCGAACATGCGGGTGCACAAGGAAGAATTGGAACGGCTGCTGGCAGCGGCCGAACACGTTCACCACGAATCGGCCCAGCACTAGGCGGGAGATTATCCCTTGTCGTCGGCCTGCAGGCCCCGCATCGTAGCCACTGCCAACAGCAGGTCTTCCCAGGCCCGCGCCTTGTCGGCCTGATTGCGCAGCAGATAGGCCGGGTGGTAGGTCACCACCAACGGTACCCCGTGATATTCATGCAGCTTGCCGCGCAGCCGGGAGATCGGCGTGTCGGTCAACAATAGGCTCTGGGCGGCGAAGCGGCCCAGAGCAACGATCAGCTTAGGGCGAATCAATTCGATCTGGCGTTCCAGATAAGGCAGACAGGCCGCCACCTCGTCCGGTTTCGGATCGCGGTTACCGGGTGGCCGCGATTTCAAGACGTTCGCAATATAGACATCGCGCCCACGTTGCAGGCCGATGGCCGCCAGCATCGCGTCGAGCAGTTTGCCGGCCTGGCCGACGAAGGGTTCACCCTGGCGGTCTTCATCCGCCCCCGGCGCCTCGCCGACGATCAACCAATCGGCATTGGCATCGCCTACGCCGAACACACCCTGCTTGCGGGTCTTGTGCAGCTCGCAGCGGGTACAGCTGCGCACCGCCTCGCGCAACTCGTCCAGCCCCATCCCCGCCAGCGCGTCCGTGGTCTGGCCAGCCTCTTGTTTTGATCCAGGCTGGACGGGGGCCCCGCGTTGCCGCCACACCGGCCACAGCCCCAGCTCCTTGAAGCGGTCTTCCCGGCTCAGGCTCATAGCTGCCGCCGCATCACCAAGGCGTCTTCCCTGCCGTCGGCCGCCGGGTAATAGCCGCGGCGCAGGCCGATGGCCTCGAAGCCCAAATGCTCATAGAGATCGATCGCGCGCCGGTTGCTTGGCCGCACTTCCAGAAACAGCGTGGCGATGCCGAATGCCTTGGCATCCGCCATCATCCGCCGCATCAATTCGCGGCCGATGCCACGCCCCTGATGGGCGGGTGCGACGCAGCAATTGAGCACATGCCCTTCGCCTGCGCCGCTGCTCAACACGCTGTAGGCCACCAAGTTGCCGTCTTGTTCGGCCACCTCGCAGCGATAGCCCGCGGCCAGACAATCCTTGAAGTTGCCACGGGTCCATGGAAAGGGATAGGCCCGCTGCTCGATCGCCAGCACGGCGTCGACATCGCTTTCGCTCATCGGCCGAAAATCGGGGGCAAGACTGCGCAAGACAGCGCTCATCGCTCGCAGGTCTTCAAGGCGACCTTGTCG
>JAJZTV010000244.1 GCA_021847385.1 Pseudomonadota bacterium
ACGTGAATCAGGCCCATCACCGCGCCCAGGATACCGATGGTCGGCGAATAGCCGCCCGCCGCCATCCAAATCTTGGCCGCCTCGAGGCGGCCGTGTTCGTAAGCCGCCAGCTCTCGTTCCAGGGTATCGCGCAAGACATCGGGTTCGGCGCCATCCACGAGCATTTGCAAGCCACGCCGGTGGAACAATTCGGTCTGCTCGTCGATGAAGGGTTCCAACGCCAGCAGGCCGCCGCGCCGCGCGGTCTGGCTCCACTGCAGCACCATCTCGAGCACTGCGGCCGCCGAATGTTTGGGCGGCACGAACACCCATTTCGTCATGCTCAAGCCGTCGAGAAAGACCCGCAGGGAGCTTTGCAACATCACGGCCCCGGCGGTACCGCCGACCACGATGATGAAGGCCGTCACTTGCAGCAGCGAGCCGATATGCCCGCCCTCCAGGGCTTGACCGAGCAAGATGGCGGACAAGCCCAACACCAGCCCGAAAATGCTAATTAAATCCATAAATCACTCCGCCGACGGTATCCAGTCTCTCAACCAGCCCCGCAGACGCGAGACGGCCTGGGTATGCAGCTGGCACACGCGAGATTCGGATACTCCCAACACGGCCCCGATCTCCTTGAAATTCAATTCCTGCTCGTAATACATGCCCATCAGTAGCTTTTCGCGTTCCGGCAAAGTGGCGATCGCCTGGACCAAGGCCGACCTGAATCGTTGCCCGGCCAGAAGATCGAATGGCGCGGGCATGGCCTCGTCGGCGAAACGGGACAAAAACTCATCGCCATCTTGTTCCTGCAAATCTTCGTAATAGACCAACTGCGCGCCGCGGGCATCGTTCAGCAGCTCATAATAGGCCTCTAAACCGAGCTGCAGCTCGCCGGCGATCTCCGGCTCGGATGGCGGCCTGCCCAGGCGTTGTTGCAAGGCATGCACGGCCTCCTCGATCCGGCGCGCGGACTTGCGCACATTGCGCGAAGCCCAATCCGCATCGCGCAGTTCATCCAACATGGCCCCGCGTACGCGTTGTGTGGCGAAGGTCTCGAAGTTCGCCCCTTGCGCCTCATCGTAGCGATCGATCGCGCCAAGCAAGGCCATCAAGCCCGCCTGGATCAGATCGTCGACCTCGACCGAGGCCGGCAACCTCGCCATCAGATGATAAGCGATACGTTTGACGAGCGGCGCATATTGCTGGACAAGCTCGTCCCTAGCCGTACTGCCAGTCGAGTTCTGCATCGCGCGATTTCACACCGGCCGTGCCCGAAACGATTCGGCCCAGCAAATAGGTTCTCTGCCAAAATTCCCGGGCGCCCATCGCGTCGCCGCCGGTCCAGGCGCCCGCAACCTCGGCCAGGGCCTTGAAGGCCAGGGAGCCGGCACAATCCGGCGCCACTTCCAACAAGGGCCGCATCAGCCGCACCGATTGAGCCAGCTTTTCGTCTTGTGGCACGGCACCGAACCATTCCAGATGCACGCCCAAGAAACGCTGGGCCGTATCGGCGAGATTGGCGAACAGCCCTTCCGAACTGCTTGGCTCGCGTTGATCCATGATCAGCACGTGCCAGCGGCCATCGGGCCGCAGTTTGTGCGCGGTCTTCAGCAGCGCATAGGCCTCGGTGATCGCCGACTTCTTGTCCGGCAGCACGAGCAGGCGGTGCGCGCAACTTGCCGCCAAGGCCGACGGCTTCGCGCCCATTTGGGCATTGACCATCAGCCAGCCTTGATTGCCGACGGCATGGATCAGGTCATCCAGGCGCCGATCCCAGGCCGCATCCGACATATGGTTCAAAACACCGGCTAGCGGACCGGTCAACAGCAGGCGCACATCGCCCGGCGCCTCGACCACGGCCTTGTCCAGCATCGAGCGGCCGTGCAGGACATCGGCCAAACGATGACGCGGCGCCAGGCCATACTGCGTCGCGACGTTGTGCGGCGACTCCATCTCGTCCAACACCGCCACCGACTCGCCCCGTCGCGCCAAGGCATAAGCCAAGCTGGCCAAGGCCATCGCCTTCAGCGACGGCTCGGTACCGAATACGGCGCAGGCATGAAACGGCACCTGCCGGCCCAGTAGGCGCCGCAGACCGCTGGCCTGGTCGAGTAACTCAGCCGAGGGCACTCACCGCTCCTCGATCGGATGCATTGGCTTCGGCAGCGGAGGCCGAACGTTCGGCGGCCACCAGCACCGGGATATCCGCCTCGTCCAAGGCGAATGGCGAGTCTTGTTGCTGCAGCTTGAAGGCACGGTCGACCAGATACAGCAGGCTGACCAGGTGCAGGTCCTCCGGTACGCGCTGGCCATTGGTGACGTAATGCACCTCAAGCTGATGGCGCAAGATCACATCCAGCACGGGGCCGTAGGTCAGCGCCTCGTCGATCTTGGTCAGGATACAGCCCACCAGGCCTTCGCCGCTGTAGGCGCGCACCACTTCTTCCAAGGTCATGCCTTGAGACGGTGCGCCCAGCAGCAACAGCCGCTTGATGCCACGGCCGCTACCGGACAGCATGTCCACCTGCTCGGCGACACGCCGGTCGCGCTGGCCCATGCCCACGGTATCGATCAGCACCAGGCGTTTGCCGGTCAAATCGGCCAGGGTCGAATCCAGCTCCTTGCCATCGCGTACCGCGTAGACCGGGGTACCCAAGATGCGGCCATAAATGCGCAACTGATCCTGCGCGCCGATCCGGTACGTGTCGGTGGTGATCAGGGCCACTTGGCTGGCGCCGTATTTCAGCACGGCCCGCGCCGCCAGTTTGGCCACCGTCGTGGTCTTGCCGACGCCGGTCGGGCCAACCAGGGCATAGACCCCGCCTTTGCTGACGATGTCATGCTCGGCCTCGGCCACCTTGATGTTGTGCATCAGGGCCGATTTCAGCCACTTCAACGCCCGCTCGAAGTCATAACCCTGCGGCAATTGCTCGACCAGATGGTTGCTCAAGACCGTACCGAAACCGGCACCGATCAGCAGCTTCATCAGCTCGGCCCGCATCG
>JAJZTV010000245.1 GCA_021847385.1 Pseudomonadota bacterium
CATGCGCGAGATCACCTCGGCCGCATCCTCCACCGGCTCGCCGCGGCCCAATTGGGTATCGCGCGTGTTCAGATAGATTGCGGCACCGCCCAACTGGTGCATGCCGGCCTCGAAGCTCAAGCGGGTCCGGGTCGAACTCTTCTCGAAGATCATCGCCAGCGTACGGTCGCTCAACGGGTGATAGGCCTGATAGCGCTTGAACCGGTCCTTGATCACGCGCGTGCGGGCGAACAAATGCCCCAGCTCCTCGCGCGACAAATCTTTGAACTGCAAGAAATGCTTCACGGTGTGCTTCATCACCGACTCCATCAGGCGAGGAACGCCCGAATCAGCCCGGCCAATTGCTCCGTCAACACCGCCGCTTGCTGCCGCGTCATGATCAGCGGCGGCAGCAGACGCACCACCGTATCGGAGGTCACGTTGATCAAGAGCTTCTGCGCCAGGGCCAGTTTGACCAGATCGCCGCACGGACGATCGAGTTCGACGCCGATCATCAGGCCCTGCCCGCGAATTTCGCGCACGCCAGCCACATCCTTCAAGCGCGCGGTCAAATCGCTGCGAATAAAGGTCCCCACCTCGGCCGCATTCTCCAGCAGCCGCTCATCGGCCATGGTCTTCAAGGTGGTCAAGCCGGCGGTACAGGCCAAGGGGCCGCCGCCGAAGGTCGAACCGTGCTTGCCCGGCACGAAGGTGGTCGCCGCCACACCACGCGCCAGACAGGCGCCGACCGGCACGCCCGAGCCCAGACCCTTGGCCAGGGTCATCACGTCGGGCATCACCTCGGTGTGTTGGAAGGCGAACCACTTGCCGGTGCGGCCGATGCCGGTCTGAATCTCGTCCAGCATCAACAGCCATTCGTTGGCGTCGCAGATCGCGCGCAGCTTGGCCAGATAGTCGGCAGCCGGCACGTTGATGCCGCCTTCGCCCTGGAACGGCTCGACCAGCACGGCGACGATGTTGTTGTGATGCTCGGCCAGCTTGGCCACCGCTTCGGCCTCGCCGAACGGTACCCGCACGAAGCCGGTGACCAGCGGCTCGAAGCCGGCCTGCACCTTGCGGTTGCCGGTGGCAGACAAGGTGGCCATGGTGCGACCGTGGAAACTCTTTTCCATCACCACGATGGCCGGGTTTTCGATACCCCGGTTATGGCCGTGCAAGCGGGCGATCTTGATCGCCGCCTCGTTGGCCTCGGCCCCGGAATTGCAAAGGAAGGCGCGCTCCAGGCCCGAAAGCATGCAGAGCTGCTCGGCCAGGCGTTCCTGCTCCAAAATCCGGTAGATATTGGAAGTGTGAATCAGCTTGCCGGCCTGCTCGCACAATGCGGCCGCCAACTTGGGATGGCCGTGGCCTAAGCCATTCACGGCGATACCGGCGATCGCATCCAGGTATTTATCGCCCTTCTCGTCGAAAAGCCACACGCCCTCGCCACGCACAAACGCGACATCTTGCCGGGCATAGGTCTGCATCAGGAAATCGCTCATCGCTTCCCACAACCACTCTTGTAATGAAAAACATACGGCGGCTTTAAGCCGCCGTGGGGAAAAGGGCTAACTATAAACCGATCGCCTTAATAAAAAAACCTCGGCGCTCGCTTGTCCGCAACCGTCGATTTTGGGGCATTCGGCCCGCCCTATTTAAGCCCTGGGCTCGGACATCGATCCTGACCTTCAGACCGGGTCTCGCCGCTGAACGGAGTCATCCACAGAATCTGTGGATAACTCTGTGAACAACTTAGGTACAGCTGCGCTAAGTAGCCGTAACCAAACTGTTTCATATGTTGCGGCTACTTTTTAATCGCCTGTCGTGCCCAATAAAAACAATGGCTTATGCAAATACCTTTGGGCGTCAGTGAGTTACGTACCATGCCCCGATTCTCGCTTGCGTAATGTGGATTAAATCGCCTACACACCCCGCCGAAAAGGCCGCCAGATCAAGGTTTTTTATCGGACCGCCAGACAGCCCAGCCCTTTGCGGCGATAATCTTGCCATGACCCAAGCCGCATCGGATGTTCTCACCGTCACCCAGTTGAATCGCCTGGCGCGCAAGGCCATCGAGGGCCAGCTCCCGCTCTGCTGGGTGGCCGGCGAGGTGTCCAACTTCACCCGCGCGCCCTCCGGCCATTGGTACTTCACCCTGAAGGACGCCCAGGCCAGTGTGCGCTGCGCCATGTTCAAGAACCGCAACCAGTTCCTCGACTGGCTGCCGCGCGAGGGCGACCACATCGAGGTGCGCGCCGTCGCCTCCATTTATGAGGCACGCGGCGAGTTCCAACTCTCGATCGAGACCCTGCGCCGGGCCGGCTTGGGCGCCCTGTTCGAGGCCTTCAACCGGCTCAAGGCGAAGCTGGATAAGGAAGGCCTATTCGACCCCGCGCGCAAAAAGGCCCTGCCGCGTCTGCCCCAGACCATCGGCATCGTCACCTCGGCCAAGGCCGCCGCCCTGCGCGACGTGCTGGCCACCTTGCGTCGGCGCTGGCCGGTTGCCCGGATCGTGCTCTACCCGACCTTGGTCCAGGGCAGCGGCGCGGCCGAACAGATCGCCGCCGCCATCGATAAGGCGAGCGAGCGGGCCGAATGTGAAATCCTATTGATCGTGCGTGGCGGCGGCAGCATCGAAGACCTCTGGGCCTTCAACGAGGAGATCGTCGCCCGCGCCATCGCCGCCTGCCCCATCGCCACCGTGTCCGGCGTCGGCCACGAGACCGACTTCACCATCGCCGACTTCGTCGCCGACCTGCGCGCGCCGACGCCGACCGGCGCCGCGCAATTGGCCACGCCCGACCGGGCCGAGCTGGCCCAGCAGCTCGACCATATCCAGCGCCGACTGCAGTTCGGCCAGCGCCGCCGGCTGGACAACCTGGCCCAGCGCGTCGACGGCCTGGCCCGACGGCTGAGCCACCCCGCCGCGCAACTGGACCAGCAGCGCCGCCACCTCGACCACCTCGGCCGCCGCCTGCACCATGCCCTGGCCGGCCGCTTGCAGCAGG
>JAJZTV010000020.1 GCA_021847385.1 Pseudomonadota bacterium
CCTTGACCGCCTCGTAACGCCATTGGTCGGTGTGGAAATACCAGTAGGAGGTGGAATTCATCTGCCGCGGCGGCCGCTGCCAGTCCAGGGCGAAGGCGATCGGCGCCCAGCCGGCCTGCGGCCGCAGCTTCTCCTGGCCGACATAGTGCGCCCAGCCGCCGCCCGACTGGCCGACGCAACCGCAGAGGTGCAGCAGGTTCATGATGCTGCGATAGGACATGTCGTTGTGGTACCAGTGGTTGATCGCCGCGCCCATGATCACCATGGATTTACCCTTGGTCTTGGCCGCGTTGTCGGCGAACTCGCGGCCGGTGCGTTCGATGTCGGCGGCCTTGACGCCGGTGACCTTGGCCGCCCAGGCCGGGGTATAGGCGACGTCGGCCTGGTCGTAGGAACTGGCCACATTGCCGCCGCCCAGGCCGCGGTCGATGCCGTACTGGGCAAGCTGCAAGTCGTAGACCGAGGCGACCAGGGCCTCGCTGCCGTCGGCCAGCGTCAGCCGGCGCGCCGGCACGTTGCGGAACAACAGATCCGGCTCGTCCTGGTTGAAGTGCGGGAAGCCCACGGCCACGACCTCGACCCCGGCCTTGCCCTGGCAGCTCAGCTCGGCCTTCATGTCAGCCTGGTCGGATTTCTTCTCCAGCAGGTTCCACTTGCCCTCCTCGCCCCAGCGGAAGCCGACCGAGCCGTTGGGCACCACGAAGCCGTTGGACAGCTCGTCATAGACGATGGTCTTCCACTCGGGGTTGTTGGTCTCGCCCAGGTTGTTGACGAAGTCGGAGGCGCGCAGGTTGCGGTCGCTGACATAACCCTCGCCCTGTTGCCGCAGCAGCACCTGCATCGGCAGGTCGGTGTACTTGCGCGCGTATTCCTGGAAGTAGGGCACCTGCTTCTCGACGTAGAACTCCTTCAACGCGACGTGGCCCATGGCCAGGAAGGCGGCCGAATCGGTGCCCTGCCTCACCGGCATCCACAGGTCGGCGAACTTGACGTATTCGGCGTAGTCCGGCGCCATCGACACGATCTTGGTCCCCTTGTAGCGGGTCTCGATCGCGAAATGGGCGTCCGGCGTGCGGGTCATCGGCAGGTTGGCGCCGGTGATGATCAGGTAGGTCGAGTTGTACCAGTCGGCCGCCTCGGGCACGTCG
Source organism: Pseudomonadota bacterium (assembly GCA_021847385.1). Taxonomy (GTDB): domain Bacteria; phylum Pseudomonadota; class Gammaproteobacteria; order Burkholderiales; family Thiobacillaceae; genus Sulfuritortus. Next base: position 1,149 of record JAJZTV010000020.1, read on the forward strand.
GTCTGCTCGCCCCAGGTCTGCGGGCTGGCCGCCGGCAGATCGCAATACCAGTCGTAGAACGAGCCGCAAGCCCCGCCGATCAGGCTCAAATAACGCGAGCCGGCGGCGTAGGAGATCATCGACATGGCCGGGATCGGCGAGAAGCCGTAGATGCGGTCCGGGCCCCACTTCTGGATGGTGTGGACGTTGGCCGCGGCGACGATCTCCAGCACCTCGTCCCAGTCGGTGCGGACGAAGCCGCCCAGGCCGCGCACCTTGACGTACTTGTCGCGCTTGGCGCTGTCGGCCTGGATCGCGGCCCAGGCCTCGACCGGGTCCTTGCCCGCGCGGCGCTCGGCCCGATAGAGGTCGAGCAGGCGACCGCGGATCATCGGGTGTTTGATCCGGTGCGGGCTGTACAGATACCAGGAGAACGAGGCGCCGCGCTGGCAGCCGCGCGGCTCGTGGTTGGGCAGGTCGTCGCGGGTGCGCGGGTAGTCGGTCTGCTGCATCTCGAACGAGACCAGGCCGTTCTTGACGAAGATCTTCCAGGAGCAGCCGCCGGTGCAGTTGACGCCGTGGGTCGAGCGCACCACCTTGTCGTGGCGCCAGCGGTTGCGGTAGGCATCCTCCCACTTGCGGTCCTCGATGGTCACCACGCCGTGACCGTTGGAAAACGACTCGGTCGGGCGGGTGAAGTAGGTCAGGCGGTCGAGAAAGTGACTCATTGTTTGCTCCTTGCAGTCGCTAGGGATTAGGTGTCAGGAATCGGGGGTGGAGCGGCTACGCCGCGTTTCTTTTTGGGCCCTGGTCCCTCATGGATTCTTGATCTCGGCGCCACGGCGCAGGTAAAACCACCAGTTGAGAATCAGGCAGACGGCATAGAAGGCGGCGAAGCCGTACATCGCGTTCTCCGGCGTGCCGGCCTTGAGCTGGCCCTTGATCACCTCGGGCGCGATGAAAGAACCATAGGCCGCCACGGCCGAGGTCCAACCCAGCACCGGGCCGGCCTGGGCGCGGTCGAAGATCACGCCGACGGTGCGGAAGGTGGAGCCGTTGCCGATGCCGGCGGCGGCGAACACCACGACGAAGGTGATCATGAACTGGGCGAAATAGACCTCGGGCGTAGCCGAGTGGTAGGCCTGCATCATCAAATAGCCGGCATAGACCGAGGCGGCGACCATGGCCGCCGAGATCACCTGGGTGACGATGGAGCCGCCGAGCTTGTCCGAGATCCAGCCGCCGACCGGCCGGATCAGCGCGCCGACGAAGGGGCCGATCCAGGCATAGGTCAACGCGGACGGCGCGTTGGGGTTCTTGACGTGGCTCCAGCTCTGGCTGGCGGCATCGAACAGGTGCTGGTCGCCGAAGATCACCGTGATCGACAGCGGCACCGCGGCGGAGAAGCCGATGAACGAGCCGAAGGTGACGACATAGAGCGCGGTCAGCGACCAGGTGTGCTTGTTCCTGAAGATGGCGAACTGCTTCTCGATGCCGGCCTTCATGTCGCCGAAGGCGAACAGGCGCATGACGAACAGGGTGCCGAGCATGATCAGCGGCAGCGCGACCCACATATTGAGCAGGCCCAGGCCGCCGGCCACCGGCGGCAGGTAGAGGTAAAGGCCGACGCCGGCGGTGGCGAAGGCCAGGCCGTACAACCAGAGCACCTTGATGAAGGCCGGGACGGTGCCGCCGATGTTGGGCGAGATCGGCAGCAGGTTGTTCATGCCGAAGAAGCCGAGGAAGGCCAGCGGCACCAGGGCCAGCAGCCAGACGTAGCCGGCGTTCTGGATGAAGGTGGGCGTGCCGGCGACGATCTTGCCCAGGATCCAGCCGGAGTCCTTGACCAGCTCCATCGGCGCGCCGGCCAGCGCGCCGAAGATGCCGGCGGTCATCACCAGCGGGATCAATATCTGCATCGTGGTGACGCCGAAGTTGCCCAGGCCGGCGTTGAGCCCCAAGGCAGTGCCTTGCAGGCGCTTGGGAAAGAAGGTGCTGATGTTGGACATCGAGCAGGCGAAGTTGCCACCGCCGATGCCCGACAGCAGCGCCAGCAACTGGAACACCCACAAGGGCGTGCTCTTGTCCTGCAAGGCCAGGCCGGTGCCGAAGGCCGGGATCATCAGCAAGGCCGTGGTCAGAAAGATGCTGTTGCGGCCGCCGGCGATGCGGATGAAGAACGAGGACGGGATGCGCAGGGTCGCCCCGGCCAGGCCGGCGATGGCGGTCAGGCTGAACATGTCCTCCTTGGAGAACGGGAAGCCCAGGTTCAGCATCTGCACGGTGATGATGCCCCACATCATCCAGATCGCGAAGCCGAGCAGCAGGCTGGGCACCGAGATCCACAGATTGCGGTAGGCGATGCCCTTGCCGGTGGATTCCCAGAATTTCTGGTTCTCCACATCCCACTCTTTGATGTTCGTGCTCATCGTCTGACTCCGTTACGCTCGTTGAAGGGAGAACTCATTCCAGTCTGTCGGCGATGACAGGCGACCTTTTCTTGATCAAATCCAGCTTGCGCACCTCGGTGGTGTACATCCAGATCAGCGACACCCAGACCACGCCGTACATCAGCATGAAGGCCGAGGAACGGATGCCGGTCAGGTCGACCAGGGCGCCGAACATGATCGGCAGCAGGAAGCCGCCCAGGCCGCCGACAAGGCCGACGATGCCGGAGACGACGCCGATGTTGTGCGGGTACTCGTCGGAGATGTACTTGAACACCGAGGCCTTGCCGAAGGCGAAGGCCACGCCCACGGTGAACAGCAGGACGGTGAACAGGGTCGGGCTCAGATAAATGTGGAAGGTCTGCGGCCCGCTCACCGTGCGCACGGTGAACTCGGTCTGCGGATACGACATGATGAACAGGCATATCCACGACACCCAGAGCACCCACCAGGTCACCCGGTGCGCGCCGTACGTGTCCGACAGCCAGCCACCGACCGCGCGCAACACGCCGCCCGGCAGCGAGAAGCTGGCCGCCAGCAGCGCCGCCATCTTCAAGTCGAAGCCGTATTCGGAGACGTAGTACTTGGTCATCCACAAGGCCAGGGCGACATAGCCGCCGAACACGATGGAGTAGTACTGGCAGTATTTCCAGACGATGGGGTCTTTCAATGCCCTGAGCTGCTCGCCTACGGTTACATGGGCCGGCGCTTTATGCGACGGATCGTCGTAGGTGAAAAACCAGAACAGCAGCGCGGTCGCCAGCATCGCGGCGGCATAGGCCTTGGGCACCATTTGCCAACCGAAGGCCAGCACGATCGCCGGCGCGATGAACTTGGTCAGCGCCGCGCCGGAGTTGCCGGCGCCGAAGATGCCCATCGCGGTGCCCTGCTTGTCCTTCGAAAACCAGCGCGCGCAATAGGCGATGCCGACCGAGAACGAGCCGCCGGCCAGGCCGACGAACAGACCGATGGTGAGGAAATGCCAGAATTGCGTGGCGTAGGCGATCAGATAGATCGGGATGACCGTGCAGATCATCAGCGTGAAAAAGACGATACGGCCGCCGAATTTGTCGGTCCACATACCGAGCGGCAGACGCACCAAGGAACCGGTCAAGACCGGGGTCGCCACCAAGAGCCCGAACTCGGTCTCGTTGAGTTGCAACTCGCTCTTGATCGGAATGCCGATCACGGCGAACATCATCCACACGGCGAAACACACCGTGAAGGCCAAGGTGCTCATGACGAGCACTGAAATCTGCTGCTGGGTACGCGGGGTCATTGCCACCTCCACCACACAACGCGAACTCGGTTGCGAACTGCTTGAGCCCAAGTGTAGAGATCTCGCCATGCCGCGCCAGATGGGGGAAAACCGCCGATGCCTTGCGCTCTACCACCAAAGAGGTAGATAGGCTATGACTAACTTATTGTTATTGTTCGCCCAGGACCGATCGCCATCGGCGAATCCGGTATCCCGGATGCATTGGTGGTATCACTAGGAAGCCGCAGTGAGAATCTTATCGAGTAGCCTGAACAGTTCGTTGCTGCTGCGCATGGGGGGCGCGATCGCCGCCATCGCATTGATGGCACTGCTCGGCATGTCGGTTTCCTGGATGGTGGCGGAAACCACGCAGGGTAGCGGCGAAGCGATCAACCTCGCCGGCAGCCTGCGCATGCAAAGCTGGCGCATGGTCAGCCATGCCCTCGCGGCGGCGCAGGGCGACCGGCCGGCACGCGCTGAACTGCTGCATGCAATCGACGAATTCGACGCGACCCTAGCAGCGGCGCCGATCGGCCAACTCGCCGGCCAAAAAGGCCTCGACCCGCTGCCGGAGAGCCTGGCACAAGTACGCGCCGAATGGCACAAGCAAATCAAGCCTTTGTTCCTGGCGCTGGCCAACGGGACACAGGCGACGCCCGCGCTGGAAACGCATCTTCTGCTGCGGGCCCGGATCGACCACTTCGTAGCGATGATCAACATTCTGGTCAAACACATGGAGGAATCGACCGAGGCGAAGATCCGGGTCATGCGCATCGTGCTCGGCGTCGCGCTGATCGTCAGCGGCATCGTGATCCTGCTCACCATCTACCTGATCCACATCACCTTCATCCAGCCCATGCGCGAGCTGCTCGCCCTGGCCGGGCGCGCCGGTCAGGGCGACCTCAGCGTGCGCACGCCCCATACCGGGCCGGACGAGATCGGCCAGCTTGGGCGCTCGTTCAACCTGATGGCCGAGGATCTGCAGAAGCTGTATCAAAACCTCGAGGAGCGCGTCGCGCAGAAGACGGCGGAACTGACCCGCAGCAATCAATCGCTGGAATTGCTGTATCACTCGATCGCCCGCCTGCACGGCATGCCGCCCAACCGCGCGGCCTATCTCGCGGTGCTGAACGACATCGAGCACCAGCTCGGCCTCGGCCGCGGCATGGTCTGCCTGGGCGAGGCCGGCGGCGACAGCGGCCAGGTCATCGCCAGCACCTTGCAGGCCGGCGATGCCGACCCCTGCCGTCAGGCCGATTGCCGTGGCTGCCACGGCAGCCGCAGCACGCGGCTCAGCATCACCGGCGACAATCGCCACATCCTGACCTTGCCCTTGTCGGACTCGGAGCGACAATACGGCGTGATGATCCTGGAAGTGCCCGAGGGCACCATGCCGGAAGCCTGGCGGGTGCAGCTGCTCGAGGCCTTGTCCCGCCATATCGGCATCGCGATCGGGGCCGAACGGCGGGTCGAGCAAGAACGGCGCCTGTCGCTGCTGGAAGAGCGTGCGGTGATCGCGCGCGAATTGCACGACTCGCTGGCACAATCGCTCGCCTATATGAAGATCCAGGTCAGCCGGCTGCAAGCCATCCGCGACGATCCGAACCGGGCCGCCGAGAGCGGGACGGTCATGCGTGAATTGCGCGAAGGGCTTAACAGCGCATACCGGCAATTGCGCGAGCTGCTGTCGACTTTCCGTCTAAAAATCGAGGGCGACAGCCTGGATGCCGCACTGGCCCACACCGTAGAAGAATTTACCGAGCGGGGCGACATCGCCATCGAGTATGCGGTCCATCTGGATCGTTGCGCCTTGAGCCCAAACGAGGAAATCCATGTGTTGCACATCATCCGCGAGGCGCTATCCAACGTGCTGCAGCACGCCCAGGCCCAGCATGCCTGGGTTGCCATACAATGCAGCGACGATGGCGAGGTCCAGGTTCGGGTCGAGGACGATGGGAAAGGTATCGCCAAGAGCGCCGACATCCACCATTACGGCATGACCATCATGGATGAGCGTGCCCGCTCCTTGCATGGCCGGATCCGCCACGAGCCCAGGCCGGCAGGCGGCACACGCGTGTCTTTGGATTTCCGCCCGAGCAATAGACGCAACAACGCAATCGCCATAGGAACGACGCCTTGAATCCAACAAGCCCGCAACGGTTGCTGATCGTCGACGACCATCCGCTGTTCCGCAAAGGGGTCATGCAGTTGATCGCGCTGCTACCCGAATTCGAGGTGGTCGGCGAGGCCTCGTCCGGCGAACAAGGCATCGAGCTGGCCTACCAGCTGGAACCGGACATCATTCTGCTCGACCTCAACATGAAGGACATGAGCGGCGTCGACATGCTCAAGGTGGTCAAGGCCGCCGGCCTGGACGCGCGGGTGGTGATGCTCACCGTCTCCGACCAGGCGGAGGACCTGATCGCGGCGTTGCGCGCCGGGGCCGACGGTTATCTGCTCAAAGAGACGGAACCGGAAGAATTGCTGGTCAAACTGCAGGAAGTCGCCGCCGGCCAGGTCAGCATCACCGAGCGCCTGGCCCAGCAACTGGCCCGTTCGCTGCGCAGCGACAGCCCGCCGCGCGAGCCGGACGAGGCCGGGCTGACCGAACAGGAACGGCGCATTCTGGAATTGATCGCCCACGGCATGAGCAACAAGCTGATCGCGCGCGAACTCGACATTGCCGAAGGTACGGTCAAGGTCCATGTGAAGCATCTGCTGCGCAAGCTCAACCTGCGTTCGCGGGTGGAGGCGGCGGTCTGGGCGGTCGAGAAAAAGAAAACCCGCCAGTCCTGACCTGCCGCCTACCGCGGCAGGCCCTTACTCGGGTTGGCAACCCTCCGGCCCGGTCGACATGAACACCTCGATCCGATTGCGCCCGGCCTCCTTGGCCACATACAACGCCGTGTCGGCCCGGCTGATCAGTTGATCGATGCGCGACCCTTTGACCGGCGAACAGGTCGCGACACCGACGCTGACCGTCACCATCCCACTGGTGGAAGTTGGATGCGGGATGCCGATTTCCTGCACGGCACGCCGCACGCCCTCGGCGATATGCCGGGCGCCCTCGACGTCGGTATTGCTCAGGAACACGATGAACTCCTCGCCGCCGTAACGGGCCGCCAGATCGCCGGCCCGATTGATCTGCTGGGCCAGCGCCTCGGCGATGCGCACCAGGCAGGCATCGCCCGCCAAGTGGCCGAAGTAGTCGTTGTAGTGTTTGAAGTGGTCGATATCGAGCAGCAGGATGGACATCGTCTCGTGCCGCCGCTGCGCCTGGCGCCACATGCGGCCGGAGAAATCGTCGAAATAGCGCCGATTAGGCAAGCCGGTCAGGGCGTCGTGGGTGGACAGGAAGGCCAGCTCTTCGTTTGCCGCCTGCACCTTGTCTCGTTCCTGGCGCAACTCGGCCAACGTCTGCTCCAGCTTCGTGATCATCGCCTTGCGTTCGGTCATGTCCCGAACCAGGCCGACGTAGATCGGTTTGCCGCCGGACGTGGTTTCGGTCACCGCCACCTCGACCGGGAAGGCCGTGCCGTCGAAATGCATGCCATCGCCCTCGACGATCCGCGGCGCCAACCGTTTCGTCGCCCGTTCGCGACACGCGCGGAGATACTCGGCATGGCGTAGCTTGTGCTCGCCGCCGATCAGGATGCTGACATCCCGGCCGAGCAGATCGGCCTCGGCATAGCCGAACATCGCGCACAACGAAGGCGTCACCCCCATGATCTCGCCCTCGGCGTCGATCACGCACAGACCGTCGCTCATCGCGTTCAATACAGCCTGCAGGTAATCTTCGCGCTCGTTCAGGTCCTGGTTCGCCTTGGCCAATTGCCGCGTCAAATGCGTCAATTCGCCAATGCTGGCCATTTGATCGTAACTGGTGGACATGAGCTCACGCAGCCCGCCCTGAAAGCCCATGACGATCCTGGTGGTCAGGGTCAGATACAACAGCAAGGCGGCGCCGATCACCAGGCCCTCTTGCGTCGCGGTAGAAAACCAATACAGCGCGAACGGCAGCAATAAGGGCCAGCTAAAGGCGGTATGCGACAACCGGTGATGACCGAATACGCTGATGCCGCCGCCGCTCAAGCCGATGATCACCAAGATCGACACGATCAAATCGCTCCGGTCCAGGTAGGACGTAAACAACGCGCCGGGCAGGCCCCAGCCCAGGCCGAGCAGAAACAAGCTGAAGACGAAGCGCCGTTCCCACGCCCGCAGGGTCTCGGCATAGATCGGTTCGCGGAAATAACGTAGCACCAAGGCCACGCGCCATAACACGGCCAGAACGACAGCAGCGGCCCATAGCCCAACCCATGCCGGCGGCACGCCATCGAGGTAGATAAAAACCATCAACGGCACCAGCACCGCGTGCGCGAACAAGCTGACCCGTGATTGGCGATACAGCAAATTGACCGTCTCGCCCAACATCAGTTGCGCTTTATCGACGCCCGGCTGATTGCGGAATTTGAGATGTTCGTCGAGGCTGGTCACGATACCGTGGGGTTCCCTCCAGGCTTGCAGTCAAGGCAAAGTATGCCGCATGGAATCGAAACAAATCCATCGCCGCGGCAAAGCCGAGTTAAGCTGTCGGGTATCGCGGCGTTGATCGCCATCAATGCCGGCCACGTCGACACCGATTACTCTGTGCGCTTTAGATGATGGGTGGGGTATCGAGCATGTTTTGGAAAACCCTCTGCGCCGCACCGCACCGCACGCTGTTCTTGCCGGGCGCACTACAGGGCCTGTGCGTCATGGCCTGGTGGCTGTTGGAGCTGGAATCGGGCCTGGGCACCTTGGCCTTGCCCCCCTCCGCACTGCTGCCCGGTGCGGCCCATGCTTGGCTGATGCTCTATGGCTTCTTCCCGTTCTTTGTGTTCGGCTTCGCCTTCACCGCAGTGCCAAGCTGGCTCGACGGCCCCAAGATTCGGCCCAGCCACTCCATCGGCACCGCGCTACTGCTGAGTGCCGGCACACTGCTGTTCTACCCGGCGATCTATAGGCCCGCCTTCGCCGCGCCGGCCGTGCTGCTGCATGCGGCAGGCCTGGTCGTCGGGCTGGCGGGCCTGCTGCACAGCCTCGCCGGCTCGACCGCTGCCGACAAACGCCATGCCTGGGCGATCTGGCTCGCCTTGCTGACCGGCCTGATCGGCGAGTTGTGTTTCCTCTCCTGGCTGCATACCGGCACGCCGCGTTTTCTCAGCTTTGCCCTGTCGCTTGCGCTCTGGGGCTGCCTGACCCCGGTCTTTCTCACGGTCTGCCATCGCATGGTTCCTTGGTTCACCAGCCGCGTACTGTCCGACTATGTCATGGTGCGGCCCTACCCGCTGCTCTGGTCGATGTTGATCGCCAGCCTTAGCCATGCCGTGCTGGAGGCCAGTGGCCAGGCGGCCTATACCTGGCTGGCCGACCTGCCCTTGGCCGCCGCCGCGCTTTACTTCAGCACGCACTGGGGCCTGGTGCGCAGCTTCAAGGTGCGGCTGCTCGCGATGCTGCATATCGCCTTCGCTTGGGCCACCCTGGCCTTCGGCCTGGCGGCGGCCGGCTCGCTTGGCCTTCTGCTCCGCTGGCCGTGGAGCGCCGGGCTGGCGCCGCTGCATACCTTAGGGATCGGCTTCTTCGGCTCGATGCTGATCGCGATGGCCTCACGCGTCAGCCTGGGCCATTCGGGTAATAAATTGGCAGCGGATGGCCTGACCTGGCTGCTATTCTGGTTAGTACAAATCGCGGCCGGTGTGCGTCTGTTGCCCGATCTGCTACCCGGCATCGCGCCCTATCGCTTGGCCTCGCTCGCCGCCGTGCTCTGGCTCGCGGCCTTCGGCGGCTGGGCTTGGCGCTACGCCCCGCTGTACTGGCGGCCGCGGGCGGACGGCAAGCCGGGCTGAGCCGGGGCATTTGCACTAGCCCGGTGCGCGAGCCGGCTGTCCTGTATGATGTCGGTCTTTTTACGGTCGGGCCACATGGCTACGATCGATAACGATTTAACTGCTCTGGAAAGAATTGATGAAATGCGTGGATGACTTCCGCTTGCGCTTCGGCAAGCGGGAACTGGTGCCGATCGTGATCGGCGGCATGGGCGTGGACATCTCCACCGCCGAACTCGCGCTGGAGGCTGCCCGCCTGGGCGGCATCGGCCACATCTCCGATGCAATGACACCGACCGTGACCGACCGCCGGTTCAAGACCGGCTTCGTCAAGGAAAAGCAGAAGCAATACAAGTACAACGTCGCCAACGTCGACAAGTCCGAGGTGAAATTCAGCCTGGGCCAAGTCGAAGAGGCGACCCGCATGCACGTCGGCAAGACCATGGAAGCCAAGCGCGGCGACGGTATGATCTTCATCAACTGCATGGAAAAGCTGACCATGAACGCGCCGCGCGAGACCCTGCAGGTGCGCTTGAAGGCCATGCTCGACGCCGGCATCGACGGCATCACGCTGGCGGCCGGCCTGCATTTGGGCTCGTTCGCACTGATGGCGGACCACCCGCGTTTCCGCGACGCCAAGCTCGGCATCATCGTGTCTTCGGTCCGCGCGTTGCAGCTATTCCTGCGCAAGAACGCGCGGGTCGAGCGCCTGCCCGACTACATCGTGGTCGAAGGCCCGCTGGCCGGCGGCCATCTGGGCTTCGGCCTGGACGACTGGTGGAAATACGACCTCGCCACCATCACCGCCGAGGTCATGCAGTATCTGAAGGACGAACAGTTGGACATCCCGGTGATCCCGGCCGGCGGCATCTTCACCGGCACCGACGCAGTCGGCTATCTGGAAAAAGGCGCCGCCGCGGTGCAGGTCGCTACCCGCTTCACCGTGGCCCAGGAATGCGGCCTGCCGGAGAAGGTGCAACAGGAATATTTCAAGGCCAACGAGGACGACATCGAGGTCAACGGCGTGTCGCCGACCGGCTATCCGATGCGCATGCTCAAGCACTGCCCGGCCATCGGCTCGGGCATCCGGCCGAACTGCGAGGCCTACGGCTACCTGCTCGACGCCAACGGCCACTGCGCCTACATCGACGCCTACTACCGCGAAGTGGCGAAGCATCCGGGTGTGAAGGAGCTGCACGTCTACGACAAAACCTGCCTGTGCACCCACATGCGCAACTTCGACTGCTGGACCTGCGGCCACTACACCTACCGGCTGAAGGACACCACGCGCCAACTGGCGGACGGCAGCTACCAACTGCTCACGGCCGAGCACGTGTTCAAGGACTACCAGTTCAGCAAGGACGGCAAGATCGCCCTGCCGGAGTCGATCGCGAAATAAGGAAAGCGATCACGCCCGCAGATTGCGGATGTGGTCGTGGTAGCGCGCGCGATAGAGCAGGCGCCGGCGCTCGGGCGTATCGCTGAAGCCGGAACGGGTGTGCAGCACGTTGTTGCAGATCAGGCCCATACCCGGCATGAGCTTGAGTTTGAACACGCCGGTCGGCTCGCTCGCCAATAAATCCTCCAGTGCCTTTACCGCCGCCTGCGTCGCGGCATCCGGCTTCCAGACGATGCTCTTGGTCCGCGCGGTGTAGCGCAGGTGCAGTTGCCCGGCGTCGAGCAGCAGGGCCGGACCGGTCTCGTCCGGCCGCGCCACGCCCAGCTCGTCGGTGCGGGCGGGAATGGTCATCGCGTCTTCCGCCATCAAGGCGCGGATGTGCTCGGGGTCGACATCGCGCAGATAGATGTAGGCCAGCTCGGGATCGAACAGTTCGTTCTCGCCGCCCTCGGCCGCCTCGCGCACGCAGTGCAGCATCATGGCGTAGATGCGCCGCTCGGGCGGGTTGTAGTAGCCGTCGGTATGCCAGCGGATGCGGTTGTGGGTGTAGGGAATGAACTCCCCCTTGCCGCGCCCTTCTTCCTCCTGCGGTGTGATGCTGGAGATGCCGTCCTCGTCCGCCAGCCAGTTGGCGTCCAACTGGCTCAGGCCGAACTGGGCGGCGATGTCGCGCGGAATGCCTTTGTCTTCGGCCTCGCCGCGATTCGTGGCGTAGACGGCCATGCCGGTCTTGGCCAGCCGCTGCCACAGAGCCCGGTATTCGCCGTCGCTCAACTGCGCCGGGTCGTCCACCTCGACGATCAGCTCTGCCGCCCGCTGCGGGTAGCCCATTAGCTTCTGCGCCCGCCAAGCCTGGTAACCGGCCGCGTTGTCGGGATGGAACGGGCTGTCCGGGGCGATCACGCTGGCCTCAGGCCGTCTGCGGCGGATAGAAGCCGTCGACCTGCTTCTTCACCGTGCCCATGATCTCGGGTACCTCGATGTCCATCAGCTGGTCCTGGATCCAGCTCTGGTCCGACTTCTCCATGCCCTCGCGGATCTGCAGCGACAGGAAACGCAGGGCCTGGAAGCTGGCCTTGTCGATGGGGAACTCGAACTCGGAATAATCAGCCATGCGCCGGTTCAAGAGATCGATGTAGCCGGCCTTGTAGTCGTAGTCCGGATCCTTCTGGCCGCCGGTGAAGTCGAGGATGTTGCCTTCCATGATCTCGGCCAGCCGGATGCCCAGGGCGCTGACCAGCTCGGTGCGCTCTTCCTGGCCCAGCCGCGGGTAGACCAGGCGATCGACGTAATGCACGGCGAAGGCGGTCAGCTCGCCGATGATCTTGAAGCCGCGCTGCGGCGTGATGATGTCGTACTCGGCCTTGGACAGGTTGTCGATGGCGCGGTCGGCCATGCGCCAGATGGTCGTGGCCAGGGCGGTGGCGACCTCGTCGGCGCCACGCTGGACGCCGTCCTTCTTGAACCAGATCGTTTTGACGCGGGTCGGGGCAGCCACGTTATTCTCCTAAGGCGACCGGCCGGCTGGGATCGGTGATCCACTCGCTCCAAGAGCCGGGATACAGCCGCGAGCCGGGCAGGCCGGCGACTTCCATCGCCAAGATATTGTGGCAGGCGGTGACGCCGGAGCCGCAGGAATGGATGACCTGGTGCGGTGCCCGGCCCTTGAGCAGGGCCTGGAAGTTTTCGCGCAGGGCCTCGGGCGGCAGGAAGGTGCCGTCGATGTCGAGGTTCTCCTCGAACGACCAGTTGACGCTGCCGGGGATGTGGCCGGCCACCGGATCGAGCGGCTCGTATTCGCCGGTGAAGCGGCGGTCGGGCCGGGCATCGAGCAAGAGGTCGCCGGCGGCCAGGGCCTGCTGCACCTGCTCGACATCGACCCACTGGCTGCGCTCGGGCAGGCAGGCGATGCTGCCCTTGTGCAGTTCGGCTTCGGCTTGGGTGACCAGGCGCTTCTCCCGCGTCCATTTCGGGTAGCCGCCGTCGAGCAGCGCGACCGCCGGATGACCGAGCCAGCGCAGCAGCCACCATAGGCGCACGGCCATGGCGCCGTAGCTGTCGTCGTACACCACGACCTGTTTGTTCACGCCGACGCCGGCCTCGGCCAGCTTTTGCGCGAGGACTTGCGGATCGGGCAAGGGGTGGCGGCCGGTCTTGCCCGGCACCACCGGCGCCGACAGGTCGTCGTCCAGATGGATGTAACGTGCGCCGGGGATATGGCCGGCGGCATAGGCACGGCGGCCGCCTTCGGGGTCGGTCAGGGTGAAGCGGCAATCGAACACGACCCAGTTCGGGTCGCCCAGATGCTGCGCGAGTTCTTCGGTGGAAACGAGGGTATTGCTATACATAGTGAGGAGTGAGGGTGAGGCGTAAGGCGTAAGCGGTGAAACGCCAGACGGAGGAGGTTTACTCCTCACGCCTGACGCCTAACCGACTTAGTAGCCGCCCTTGCCGAAGGGCTTGGGCAGACCGGCCACCTTGGCGGACTGGCGGTTGGGCTGCTTGGGGAACAGCTCGTACAGCTTCTTCTTCCAGTCGATGCTGTCGTCCTGCTCGTCGAGCATGGCCACCATATTGCGGAAGTTCGGGGTGTGGCCGTCTTCCTGGTAGCGCTCGCGCATGAAGCGGACAACGGTCCAGTGGTCGTCGGTCAGCTTGAGGCCTTCGGCCTCGGCGATGATCGGCACAATCTCGTCGCTGAAGTTGGGCTCGAGCAGGAAATCCTCGTCGTCGACTTCCAGTTCTTCGCCGTTCAGAACGTAACCCATGGTCTATCTCCTTACTTTACAAGTTGCCAATAAATAGCGGCCCGGCTTAGTGGGCCGCAACTTCCTTAATCGATTTGTGCGGCACGAAGATGCCACAACCGTAAACCCGGTGCCGACCCAAACCGCGCTCGATCACCTGCATCGACTGCAGCAGGGTCAGGTCATACAACATCAGGCTGTACCCCACCACCTGACCCGCGGGCGTAGTCAGGTGGCGCTTCTTACCACACATCAGACCGCATTGGATGCCCATGGCCTCCAACTCGGCCTTGGCCCGCGCCAAAAACTCGGCCTCGTCCTCGCTGCCCATATCCGCGAAATGCGCATAGAGCGTTCGAGATGGCGTCAAGCGCCGCACTTTCAAGACCCCGATCGTGATCGGCCCGGCGCCGGCATCGACGGCCTTGCCAACCAGCACCTCGACATCCTTTACCCGCTCGACCGGAAGGCGCAGCACCAGCTTGACCCGGCGGTTGATCACCAGATTGGCATTGCGGCCGGAAGGCGCGCCATGTACCGACTGCACGCCGACCCCGGGCGTATCGGCCAGCCAAGGCAGATACCGGCACAGCTCTTGATAGAGGGCATAGCCATGATCTTCGGGGATTTCCAGACCGGTGAGGTCGAACTGCACCTCGGTCATGGTCGCCGGGTAGTCGAAGTCCTTGATCGCTTCCCACTCGGGATTGTACATCCTCATTCGCTGGCCTCGCTCGGCGGCATGGCTTGGTCGGCCAAGGGATCGGCCCAGGCGAGCATGGCCTCGGCCCAGCGCTTGGCGGTGACCGGATCGACATCGAAGATGGTGAAGCGCGCGCCGCGCTCCTTGATGCGCAGGCGCATCATCGGGGTGCCCCCCGCCGCATAGTCGACCTGTTGCAACTCGATTTCCTGGTTGCCGTAAGGGTTGCGAAACTTCAGCAGTGAAGTGATTTGATCCATGGTCGGGTACAATGCGTCCCAAGTAACAGGGGCCTGAATTTGACATTTTTCATCGGGTATTTGCACTTACCGTAACCGGTATGCCGATACCTACCCGATCGGGTAGTACCTAACTACTCCCTCGACACCCCCGCTTACCCCATCGGAATGATGGCCCCCCCCCTTCGCACCCCTTACCATTCGCCCACTCGTCATGTGTAAGCAATATGCCGACGGGCAATGCTACTAGGTTGAACAACCTGTGATGGTCAAAGACTTTAGGAGAAACTCAGATGGCTAAGAAAATGATCGATACGCCGAATCTCGACGAACTCGAGAAAGGCCCGTGGCCCAGCTTCGTGACCGGCTTGAAGCGCCTGGCCAAAGACAACGACATGATGGTTGAC
>JAJZTV010000021.1 GCA_021847385.1 Pseudomonadota bacterium
GCTGGCCTACCGCTTCGCCGGCCGGCTGTACGACCGCGACGCCGCCCTGAACGCGGCCATCGTGACCGCCACCGCCGTGGGCGTGAGCTTCATCGGCCGTGCCGCCACCGCCGACGCGCTGCTCAATGCCGCGCTCGCCGCTGCCGTGTTCGCGCAATTCCTCTGGCTCAAGCAGGGCCGCACCCGCGACCTCTACTTCGCCTGGGCCGGCATGGCGCTGGGTTTCCTGACCAAGGGGCCGGTCGCCGTTGTGATTCCTTTGCTGACCGCGCTGCTGTATCTGGCCAGCCGTGGCGAATGGCCCCGCTGCCTCGGCCTGGTTACAAACAAGCGGGCCTGGTTGATCTTCGTCGCCATCGCCTTGCCCTGGTACCTCGCGGTCACCTGGGTCAAAGGGCCAGGCTTTATCGAGACCTTCTTCCTCAAGCACAACGTCGGCCGCTTTGCCGGCGCGATGGAAGGCCACAGCGGCGGGCCGTTCTATTACCTGCCCGTGCTGCTGGTCGCCACCCTGCCCTATTCCGGCCTGCTGCTGAGCTTGGCGAGAAAATGGCGCGAATCCTGGCGCGACGATTTCGGCCGCTATGCGCTGATCCTGTTCGGCCTGGTCTTCGTCTTGGTCTCGTTCTCGGCCACCAAACTGCCGCACTACCTGCTCTATGGCCTGTCCGCCCTGCTGGTGCTGCTGGCCCATGAACTGCGCGATGCGCGCAGCCGTTGGCTGCTGCTGCCCGCCCTGCTGACCTTCACCGCGCTGTATTTCCTGCCCGATCTGCTGACCGCCGAACAGGATCAGGCCAAGCCGTATTACCAATCGCTGCTGGCCGACATCGACCATCACTTCGGCCAGGCTTACCGTATCTACTTCGCCGCCGCCGCCGGCATGACCGTCTTGCTCATGGCCTGGGGCCGCATCGCCATCGGCTTGCGCCTGACCGCGCTGGCCATGAGCTACGGCCTCGCCGTGGTGCTGCTGCCGGCGGCCGGCAACCTCTTGCAAGGGCCGGTCAAGGAGGCCGGCCTGCTCGCGCGCCATTTGGACACCACGGTGGTCATGGACGGCATCAACAACCCGAGCTTCAGCGTCTATGCCGGGCGCGTGGTCGAACGCCGCGCACCGCTGCCGGGCGAGGCCGTGTTTACCGTGACCGGCCATCTGGCCGATCTGCCGCCCTATGACATCATCTATATCCGCAAGGACATCGCCTTGGTGAGGCTGCAAAAGTGACGGGGCCGATGCGGATCTGGCTCGTCCCCGCCCTCGCCGTGTCCGGTCTGGCCGCGCTCTATCTCGGCCCCGGCAATCAGGCCGCGTTCCTCGCCGTCAATCACGCGGCCGCCGCATTGCCGGCCGCGCTTTGGGCCAACCTCACGGCCGTGGGCGACACCCTGGTCGCCTTCGCGTTGCTCTTGCCTTTCGCGCGGCGCCGGCCGGACATCGCGGCGGCGGTGTTGCTGGCCGTCTTGCTTACTCTGGCCTATGTCCATGGGATCAAAAATCTCGTGGCCATGCCACGGCCGGTTGCCGTGCTCGACCATGCCGCCTTTACCGTGATTGGCCCCGCGCTGAAGGCCGGTGCCTTTCCGTCCGGTCACACCGCGACGGCCTTCGCGCTGGTGGCGCTGCTCGGCGCGCAACTGCCGTGGCGGCAATTGACGCCGTTGCTGCTGCTCGCCGCGCTGGTCGGCATCTCGCGCATCGCGGTCGGCGCGCACTGGCCGGCCGATGTGTTGGCCGGGGCCGCCGGCGGCTGGCTGGCCGGTTTGGCCGGCACCGCCTTGGCGCAGCGCTGGCAGGTGCTGCATCACCCCGCGCTGTGCCGTACGGTACAGGCCATCTTGATCGCCGGCGCGGTCTGGCTGTTCACCGGCTACGACAGCCATTACCCCGATGCCCGGCGTTTGGAACAGGCCGCCGCCTTCGCCGGCATCGTGTTGTTCTTCCGGCCCGTGCAGGGAAAGCCGCGCGATGACTGAGCAGCTACGCTACGGCCTGCGGCTTGGGCTGATCCTGCTGGCGCTGATCGCCTACCGCATCGTCGCCGGCCAACTGGTTCAACTCGAACTCTACGGCGACGAGGCCTATTACTTTGGCTGGGCCCAATCGTTGGAGTGGGGCTATTACTCCAAACCGCCGATGGTGGCTTGGCTGATCTGGCTCGGCAGCCATCTCTGCGGCGAGGCCGAGGGCTGTCTGCGGCTCGGCGCCGTGCTGCTTTACCCGGCCACCGCCTGGCTGCTCTACCTGCTCGGCAGCCGGCTGTTCGCGCCGCGCGTCGGTTTTTGGGCCGCGCTGACCTATGTCACCCTGCCGATGGTCTCGCTCGGCAGTTGGTTCATCACCACCGATGCCGCCTTGCTGTTTTTCTGGACCCTGGCCCTGTATAGCTTGATCCGCGCGCTCGACGGCAACCATTGGCGCGATTGGCTCTTGCTCGGCCTCGCCCTCGGCCTGGGCGGCCTGTCGAAATACAGCATGGTCTTCTTCGGCGTCGGCGGCCTTGCCCTGCTGGCGCTGAATGCCGAAACCCGGCGGCAACTGAAAAATCCCCGGCTGCACGCCGCCATCGCGCTGGCCTTCCTGATCTTTTTGCCCAATCTGCTCTGGAATGCGCAGCACCAATTCGTCAGCCTCGAGCACACGGCGGAGATTTCGCGCCTGGATCGGGCATTGTTCCACCCCGACAAGTTGGCGGAATTCCTCGGTGCGCAGTTTGTCGTGCTCGGCCCGATCCTGTTCGCGGTCTTCGCCCATCTCGCCATGCGCCGCGGCCCGCACCTGGTATCGGATCACCGCTATGTGCTCTTATTCGCCTTCAGCGCGCCGGTGCTGGCCTTGTTCATCCTGCTCGCCTTCCTGACCCATGCCTTCGCGAACTGGGGGGCGATGGCCTATCCGGCGGCCACCTTGCTGGTCACGGCCTGGTGGCTCGCGCGCAATCGCTTGCATTGGCTGAAAGCCGCGATCGCCGTCAACGTCGCGATCATGCTTGGCCTCTACCACTATCACGCGCTGGCGCACATGGCCGGTATCGAGCTGACGCGGAAGAGCGACCCCTATTCGCGCGTGAGCGGCTGGCGCGCGCTGGGACAAGAGGCCGGCAAGATATTGGCCGCACACCCCACGGCCCGGCTCATTTCCGACGACCGCAAGCTGCTGGCCGAGCTGATCTATTACGTGCGACCGCACCCCTTCGATGCCTCGATCTACAACCCGAGCGGGATGATCGGCGACCAATACGCGCTGAAACACGACCTCAAGCTGGCGCCGCAGGGCGAATTCATCTTCATCGGCGAGCATGCCGATGCCGCGCGACTCGCGCGTGAATTCGCCGAAGTGGAGCCGCTGGGCACGATCCGCATCTCGCTCTACCGCAATTACGCGCGCACGGCCGAGGCCTATCGACTGCGCGATTTCAAGGGCTATACCCCATAACCTGGCTACGCCGATATGGCCTGTAGCCTCCTTCCTGGCCGCCGGCCTGCTGTTCCTGCTCGTACCGGAAATCGATTTGTGGGCGAGCGGCGTGTTCTATATTGTGTATTTCAGCGCCTGGATCTTGCACCGCTGGCTCTATGCCAGAGCAACGTCACTGGACAAGGAATTGCCATGAAAACTACCCGTATCGTCCTATTGATCGCTACCGCCCTCGGCCTTGCCGCATGCGCGACCGCGCAAACCAGGGAAGTGGACATTGGTGTAAGGGGCAAGGAGCAAAGCATTCGCATCGTCTTCAGCGATCATGACCGGAATCTGATCCGCGATTACTATTCCACCCGTGCTAAACACGTACCGCCGGGCTTGGCCAAGAAGGGCAAGATTCCGCCCGGCCATGCCATGCAGATCGAGCGCTGGGGCAAGCTGCCTCCTGGCATTGCCAGCCGCCCCTTGCCCGACGATCTGGAACGGCGGCTCTCCGCCCTGCCCGAAGGCTATGCCCGCATCGCCATCGGTGCGGATATTGGCATTCTGGACACCCGAACCCGGGTTATCGTCGACCTCATCAAAGACATCGCCAGCGACGATTGACCAGCGCTGGCAGGCCGTAGTCAACCCACCGATTCCCCTGCCCTAAGCAGGCCTATACCGGTTTTGGCCTTGGCTTAAGGTTAAAATGCTTGGCATTCCCACGTAGGCTCCAATATGAAGCATCAGCTTGCCGAGATTTTTCATCGCCGTTTCGCCTGTCATCTATTCGAAAGCGAGCGCGCAATCCCTGCCGCCGATCTTGAATACATCCTCGAGGCCGGCCGCCTGTCGCCGTCGTCCTTCGGCCTAGAGCCCTGGAAATTCGTCGTCGTGCAATCGCACGATCTGAAACTTGCGTTGCAAACCGCTTGCTTCCAGCAAACCCAGGTCGGTACGGCAAGCGCAGTGATCGTGATCCTGGCCAAACTGGCGGAACTGTCACCCGACAGCGAATATGCCCAGCGCCTGCTTGCGCGCGAATATCCAGGTGATCAATACGCCATGGCGCTGGCGAACTACCGAAATTTCTGCGCCGCAACCGATCTGCGCGCCTGGAGCGTGACCCAATGCCACATCGCGGCGGCCAATATGATGACCGCCGTGACCGCGCTCGGCCTCGACTCCTGCGCCATCGGCGGTTTCCTGCCGGATCAGGTAAAACAGGTCTTGCACCTCGACCCCGCCCAGTACGAGGTCGCCCTCGTCCTGCCCATCGGTTACTGCGCCGAGACAGCGCACGAGAAGCGCCGGCTACCGTTGACCGACCTAGTCGACTACCGCTGATGTCCGATGTTGGCAACGTCCATGTCGCGGCCCGAGCCGTGCTGGCCGAGCACGATGTCGAGACGAAACTGAAGGGCGCCGCGCAGCTCTGGACCGGCTGGAATGCCGGCCAGCTCGCGGCGGCCGATTCCGCCGAAGCCATCCCGCACGACTGCGCCGGCCGGCCCGAACGGCCGCCCTTGGTGCCGCCCAATCAACTGGCCAAGCGCACGCTGCGCGACCGCGAGGGCCACGCCGCGCTGATCCACGCCCTGGCCCATATCGAATTCAACGCGATCAACCTCGCGCTCGACGCCGTCTGCCGCTACCCCGGCCTGCCCGCCGCGTTCTACCGCGACTGGCTGCAAGTGGCGGCGGAAGAGGCCTATCACTTCGGGCTGCTGCGCGACCACCTGCGCGCCCTCGGCTACGATTACGGCGACTTCCCCGCGCACGACGGCCTAATGCAGATGGCGCGCGACACCGCGGCCGACCCGCTGGCGCGCATGGCCCTGGTGCCGCGGCTGCTGGAGGCGCGCGGCCTGGACGCCACGCCGGCGATTCAGCAAAAACTGCGCGGCTATGGCGATGCCGCCGGCGCCGCCATCCTCGACATCATCCTCGCCGACGAGGTCGGCCACGTCGCCGCCGGCGACCGCTGGTTCCGCCACTTCTGCAAGGTGCGCAGCCTTGAGCCCGAGACGGTCTATCGAGAATTGCTAGCGCGATACCAAGCGCCAAAGTTGCGCCGGCCGGTGAATACCGCCGCTCGGCTGCGAGCCGGTTTCAGCGCAGCGGAATTGGACGCGTTGCTAGGGCAGGGCTGATTCCTGGTCGAGCAAGACATCGGCGCCGTAAGCCGGACGAATGGCCGCTGCCGGCACAGCAACGCCCCCCCGCCAGGCCTTGACCGCCTCGCGCTTGCCCGCGCCCGCCACCAGGAACAGCACCGCCTCGGCTCGACTCAGTTTTCGGGCCGATAGGCTGACCCGTTCGGGCGGCGGCTTGGGCGCATCGGATACGGCTAGGACATCCGGCGCATCGATGGCCTCGCCCCAATCGTGGTCGGGGAACAGGCTGGCGGTATGGCCGTCCTCGCCGATGCCGAGCAGGACCAGATCGAAGCTGCCGATACCGCTTAGGTCCCGGCCATAACTTTCGGCGGCGGCCACAGCCCCCTGCTCGACCGGGATGCGGTGGATGTTCTGCTCAGGGATGTCGACCCGGGACAACCAGGCATCGAAGGCCATGCGGCTGTTGCACTCGGGGTCGCTCGGCGGCAAGCAGCGCTCGTCGCCGAACCAGACCTGCCAATGCGCCCAGTCGTGGCGTTCCTGCGCGAGTTGCTCGTAGACCTTGCGCGGCGTGGCGCCGCCGGCCAGCACGATATGGAACACCCCCCGCTCCCGTAGCGCCCGCGCCTCGGCCGCCTGGACGTAGGCCACGGCCTGGCGCAGCCAGTCCGCATCACCTTGTGCCACATGCCAACGCGTTTCCATAGCTCCCCCCTGCCCTGAACGGGTAAAATTACACCCTTTTTGCGACAGGGTCAGCCATGACGCCGGTTTTAATCTTCGACATCGAAACCATCCCCGACATCGAAGGGCTGCGCCGCCTGTACGACGTGAGCCCGGACACCTCCGATCACGACGTCGGCGAAATGGCCCTGCTGTTCCGCCGGCAGAAGACCGGCTCCGACTTCCTGCCGCTGCATCTGCATCGCGTGGTCACCATCTCCTGCGCGCTGCGCTCGAAGGACGGCTTCAAGGTCTTTTCGCTGTCCGAGCCCGATGCGGCCGAGGCCGAAATCGTCCAGCGTTTCTTCGACGGCATCGAGAAATACACGCCGCAGATCGTGTCCTGGAACGGCGGCGGTTTCGACCTGCCGGTGCTGCACTACCGCGCCATGCGCCACAAGGTGACCGCGCCGCGCTATTGGGACATGGGCGAGGACGACAAGGAGTTCAAGTGGAACAACTACATCAGCCGCTACCACACCCGGCACCTGGACCTGATGGACCTGCTGGCGATGTACCAGCCGCGCGCCAACGCGCCGCTGGATGACCTGGCCAAGCTGTTCGGCTTTCCAGGCAAGCTGGGCATGGACGGCAGCAAGGTCTGGGACGCCTACCAAGCCGGCCAGATCGCCGCGATCCGCGACTACTGCGAGACCGATGTCGCCAACACCTATCTGGTCTACCTGCGTTTCCAATTGATGCGCGGTGCGCTGAGCAACGAGCAGTACGAGCGTGAGCTGCAAGTGGTGCGCGACACCCTTGGCGGCATCGGCGCCGAGCACTGGAAAGAATTCCTCGCGGCCTGGCAGGACTGATCCGTAGGGTGCGTTCCACGCACCACTAACAATCGGTGCGCACAGCGCACCCTACGTAGAACATCAAGCATGAGCACCACACCCACCGCACCACTGTACATCGAATCCCTCGACCACGAGGGCCGCGGCGTCGCGCATCTCGACGGCAAGGCGATCTTCGTCGAGGGCGCCCTGCCGGGCGAGCTGGTCATCCATTCCAGCTATCGCAAGAAACCGGCCTACGAGCAGGCCCAGGTCACGCAGATCGTCAAGGCCAGCCCCAACCGGGTGCTGCCCCGCTGCCGCTGGTTCGGCGTCTGCGGCGGCTGCTCGCACCAGCACCTGCACGAATCGGCCCAGGTCGCGGCCAAGCAGCGGGTGCTGGAGGACTGCTTCGACCACATCGGCAAGGTCACACCGGAGACCATGCTTTCGCCTATCCACGGCCCGGCCTGGGGTTACCGCACCCGTGCCCGCCTGTCGGTGCGCAACGTGATCAAGAAGGGCGGCGTGCTGGTCGGCTTCCACGAAAAACGCAGCAGCTATGTCGCCGACATGACCAGTTGCGAGGTGCTACCGCCGCAGGTCTCGGCCCTGCTGCCGCTGTTCCGCGCGTTCGTCGCCGACCTGTCCATCCGCGACCGACTGCCGCAGATCGAACTGGCCCAGGGCGACAACGTGACCGTGCTGGTGCTGCGTATCCTGGAGCCCTTGTCGGCCGAAGATGAAACCAAGGTGCGCGACTTCGCCGATAGGCACGGCGTGCAATTCTGGTTGCAGCCCAAGGGACCGGACACCGCCTATCCCTTCCACCCGCTGGATGCGCCGGAACTCAGCTACAGCCTGCCCGAATTCGATCTGGTCATGCCCTTCCGGCCGACCGAGTTCACCCAGGTCAACCACGGCATCAACCGCATGCTGGTGCGCCGCGCGATGCGCATGCTCGACGCCCAGCCGGGCGAGCACATCGCCGATTTCTTCTGCGGCCTGGGCAACTTCACCCTGCCCATCGCCCGTTCCGGCGCACAGGTCTTAGGCATCGAGGGCAGCCAGGGCTTGGTCGAGCGCGCCATCGAGAACTCGATGCGCAACGGCTTGAGTGACAACACCGAGTTCCGCGTCGCCGACCTGTTCCAGATGACACCGGAGAGCTATGCCGCGCTGGGCGCGTTCGACAAGCTTTTGATCGACCCGCCGCGCGACGGCGCCATCGAACTGGTGAAGTCGCTGCCGGAGACGGGCGGCCCGCGCCGCATCGTCTACGTCTCCTGCAACCCGGCCACCCTGGCCCGCGACGCCGCAGTGCTGGTGCACCAGAAGGGCTATGCGCTCAAGGCGGCCGGCGTGGCCAACATGTTCCCGCACACCGCGCACGTGGAGAGTATTGCCTTATTCGAGCGCTGATGGGCAGAATACCTTCAGCGCCTTACTTCTCCACCATCTTAAAGGCCCATTCCGAACCTTTGTCTTCCCAGAAGGCCAACTGCAGCCAGAGCATGGCCATCGCCTCGACGTAACGCGCATTACTCAAGGCACCGCAGTCCTTGGGCACATAGCCGGTCGCCTCGATAAGCTGTCGCGCGGCCTGCTTGGCTTCGTCGTGATCGCTGCAGTAGAACACCTGCGCCGGTTCACCACTCGCGGACGGTGTTGGAAAATTATCGGCCGTGATGGCATTGAACGCCTTGACCACCCGCGACTCGGGCAGTTGGACCGAGACCCGCTCAGCAGCCGAGTCGGCGCCACCGACGACCAAATAAGAGATATCGGGGGACAAGGGGTTCGTCATATCGACGACGATCTTTTCCTTCAGCGGATTCGCCAAGGTCTGCAGCAGATCCAGGGTATAGGCCCATGGAACCGCAATCAGCACGGTATCCGATGCCGCCGCCGCTTCAGGGTAGGTCGTGACCGTGACGTTTTCGAACTCGACATATTTCGCTTTGTTCGCATCGGGATCACGCGATCCATAGACGATGTCCCATCCAGCCGCTGCCAATCGGCGGCCGACCGCGCTCCCCATCTTCCCCGTACCGAGGATCGATACTTTCATCGCCTACCTCGCCCTTACTGATGGATAACTTGGTCGCGCAGCGAGAACAGCAGGCCCAACAGTTCATTCTTTTCTTGCGTCCCGACATCGTTCTTATCCAGGGCTCGCATCACGTCGTCGATCACTCCCATGAACTCGCGGTGAGTGATATTCATCGTGCGGTGGGCATCCAGCATGCTTTTGCCACTGTAATTAACCGGGCCGCCCGTGCCCCAGCACACGAATTCGTTGACCATCGCCTTCACCTTCTCGGCGTCGCTGTTGGCATAACGCGTCGCGACATCGGGATTGCTGACGTGGTTTAGCCAAACATCCTCGGTGATTTGGGCGATCTTATCTTTGCCGCCGAGACGTTCAAACAGGCTTTTTTCTTGCTGACTCATGGTTACTCCTTCAATGTCGTTGTTGATAAATCGAAAAAACACTTCTGCTACGTTCTGGCTTTATTGGATTGCCGTGTACTGAGCCTTTTCAGCCAGCGCCATGCCAGCGTCGTGATTTAGCGACGGTGGCATCGCGCGGACGATATCTTGGTATCGCTTCGAGAGTTGAACCGTTATCGGACCGACACTGCCGTCGCCGATTGCCTGACCATCGACGGAGGTGACGGGCGCCACCTCATAGGCGGTTCCGGTCAGGAAAATCTCGTCACCATCCAATAGCTCCTCTGGTTTGATGCGGGACTCCAGCACGGTATAGCCACTGATTTTGGCCAGTGTAATGATGGTGTCCCGGGTAATCCCCTCAAGCGCCGAGGTGGTGAACGGGGTGCGCAGGACGCCGTCCTTGACCACGAATAAATTAGCGGCCGTGGCCTCGGCCAAATAGCCATCCTCATCCAGCAGCAATGCCTCATCGTAGCCATTCGCTTTGGCGCTGGCATAGGCGCTGTAGGAATTCAGGTAGTGCCCCGCCGCTTTGGCTTGCACGAGGGCCGGACTGGAAAAGACCCGGCGGTGCTTGGCGAACATGGCACGAAGGCCAGGCATGGCATGCCCGAAATAGCTTGGCCATTCCCATGCCGAAATCATGAGATGCACCGGGTTGCGCTTTTCCTGTGCTTTGACATCCAGGCCCATGGAGCCTTCGCCAAGAAAGGCCAAAGGCCTGATATAGGCATCGAGCAACCCATTTGTTTCAAGCACGCGATTGACCGCATTACAGACCTCGACCGGCTCATACGGAATATGCATATCGAGCGCCTCAGCCGATCGGAAAAGTCGCAGGATGTGGTCTTCCAAACGAAATGCCGAAAAGCCATCTTCGGTTCGATAACTCCTTATGCCTTCGAATACGCCCGTTCCATAATGCAAGGTGTGGCTCATTACCGAAATACGCGCCTCGTGACTCGGATATGTTTTTCCATCCAACCAGATTTGCATATGTCCTCCCATTACAGAGTGTTGATATATTCCTGCCACTGCCGGGAACCTTCTTTTTTCATTCCCATCGGCGGTGTCAACATCGGATCGACGTCAACTTGGATCACCGTCGGCCCATCCAAACGCAGCCCTTCTTGGATGATCGCCGCAAGATCCTGCCCCGGCCGATAGCGAATGCCATAGGCCCCTAGCGAACGGGCGAACCCTGCGAGATCGTAGTTTTCCAGCGTCGCTGAACGGGTCTCGGTGCCGGAGCGCAACTCATAGTGGATCATCCCGAGTTGTTGGTTGGCATTGACGATCCAGACGATCGGCAACTTCAGATCGGCTGCGGTCGCGATTTCGTTTCCGTTCATCAGGAAGCAACCGTCGCCCACCATCGCGATCACATCATGATTTGGATTGGCCAGCTTGGCCCCGACTGCGCCTGCCGTCACATGCCCCATGCTGGCCGACCCCCATACGCTGACGAAGCAGCGGCCGGCTCTCTCAGGCAAATGATGGGTAGCCCACAGCAATATCGAGTTTGAATCGGCCATGACGATGGATTGCTCGCCGGCCACTTGATCGACGGCCCGAATGATTTCCAGCGGAGACGGCCCAGTTTCCGAGCGATGCGTCGACGGCGCCGGAAATGGCCATTTTTCCTGTTGGCTATATTTCGCCAGCCAATTTTTCCGTTCCAGCGAAACGTCTTGGCTCGCAGCCTGCGCTTCGCGCAGCAAGCTCTCTGAAAATTTGTCGCCGTCGGCCGTAATCCCGATATCGGCCGGATAGATCCGTCCAATGGCACAGGGGTCGATGTTGACCTGAATCATCGTCCCGGCGGGGCATAGCGCATTATTCCAACTATTGGTCGCATAGCTCCCGAAGCCCGCGCCAACCGTCAAAACCACGTCGAAGCCATTGTCGTTGAACAGCTGGTCGACCACAGGTGTGCTCGATATGCCCATGCTGCCCAACAAGGAAGCGGTAATCCGCGGCATTCGCTTGCCCTTCGCCCGGGGCGTCGTGATCACCGGGATATGCAGCATCTCACCTATCTCGCACAGCTTGCTTGCCGCGGCATCGCTTGCGCCGCTCCCATACAAGATGAGCGGTCGTTTGGCCGACTTGAGCAAGCCGAGTACGCGAGCGATATCTTCGTTGCTGGGCGCCGGCGAATGCGAAAGATATCGACTCCGCTCCCACAATTCAGGGGATATCTGCTTGTTCCATAAATTCCTAGGAATCGCCAGATGCACAGGTCCAGGCCGGCCTGATAGGGCGGTTGCCAGCGCGTTACGCAAGCGGAACTGCAAGTTCTTCTCGGATACGATGACCTCCGAGCTCTTGCAAATAGAACGGAAAATTTGCGTGGTATCCACGCCCGTGTAGGGACTGGATTCCTGAAAATCCCCGCGCCCCCATGTCTCGATCGAGTTCATGCCGGTGATTACCAGCATGGGGATCGAATCGACATAGGCCGCAGCCACGCCGGTAATCAGATTTGTCGCACCCGGCCCTGTCGTAGCGCAACAAACCCCGATCTTCCCCGACGTTCTCGCGTAGCAGTCCGCCATGAATGCGGCCCCGCCCTCATGTCGTGTGAGAACGAATTCGATGCCAGGGCTGCGTTCGAGCGAGACATGAAGTGGGATGGTTGCGCCGCCCGGTATGCCAAATACCTTATCGATACCCTCGCCGATCAAATGCTCCACGACCAAATCGGCGACGCTCTTCTTTGCCTCAGCCTGCGGAATAGTGAAGCGGCTCGCTTGTTGAGGCTGGCTTTTGTTTAACACTTCCATAGTGTTCTCCCTGTTTTTGAATATTGGATTTGTAGTTATTGATAATCGACCGATATTTTTCTCCAATCGGGCTTACCGTGAGGGGCTCACCGCCATGACGGCGGCCACTGCTCAGCAGGCGTTCAGTGGGGTAGACAGCCGAGGTGACACCGCTTTGCTTGGTGCATTTGAAAATATCGTCCAGAACGAACCCATTGACCGCCTTCTTGGCATAGTCCTCGACACGCGGCGCCGACAGGAATTCCTGGAAGCCACGCCAATTCTCCTCGAGAAGATCGGCACAGCTCGGTATAGCCAACTTAGGCTGCAAGCGCTCCAGCAGATAGGCAAAGGTATTCTGCGGCTGTGCATCCCAGCCACAGATCAGCTTATGTACGAAGCCTTCTGGATTTTTTTCCGGATGATGGAAAAAACCCGCATCGTAAATGCGGAACATGTCATTACCTACGGTGTCCATCGCGCCGCTGTCGTCCGCATTCCAGAACACCAGTTGATGGAGAAGCTGCCTGATTACGGGCACGTAGCGTACGACACCCGCTTCGTTGTCGAATTTTTTGGCCGTGGCGAGCAGATCGGGCGGCGAGAGCGGCGCATTCAATAGCGACGAGCCACGCGGCAATTCCATTAGTTTGCCTTCGCTCATCCAGTAAAAACAGGACTGGGTCAATTCCACAAAGGTGGCGGCAGTGAGTTTGCTATAGGCCGTTTCGCCGCAACGTTTCAGCACTTTCTCGGCCGACAACGCCAAACAATCAAGGATGTGCCGCTTCTGATCATCGCCATACGGCTGACCATGTGTCGTTCTGAAGAACAGGTCGAACACATTCATTTCGTAAAAGATCGGGAATAGATCAACCTGCTGCCAGTAACGCTCTACAACCGCACATACCCAGTCCGACACCACCTCCGGGTCGACATCCAGAATCGTTTCGCCCAAGTGCTCAGGCACCATGTGCGCCCAACCTACGGGATACACGGCCACCAAGGAAAAATTTCTGTTTGCGGAGCCTATCGTACGATCCAGCTCATCCCAATCGTATGCGGCATCACTTGCTCGGGACACCGAGCCCCATAGGCCCTTATTCGCACCACCTTCAAATTCATGCCGGTGGTGATAATGAATAAAGATCATGTCCGCCGCTAGGCTAGCTACCGTCTCATGTCCCAATGCAGGTTCCGGCCCCACCACTTCGTAATCGCCTGCAAACACAAGGGACGAGCGCGCACCCAAGGTGCGGTTCAGGACTACCGTAGTCATTTAATACCTCCCAACCTGTCTATTTTCGCTATGCGTTGTCACGCAGCGTTTATTCATCACCGCCGCAGACTAGACCAGCACTTCAGCCCAGCGCTTATTAAGTGATTATTTATTTATCTTAATACGGGATGAAACTTTGCGTCAAATCAATTTGCAATGATTATACAATCATATTCTATATAGTATTTTTACAATATAATCTTCTCTTGATTGCTTGTCGCTCAACCTGGTCCGGTGTGTGGATCATAATAATTAGTGACTAGTTATTTGATATATATACCCCCTGCCCTCAACAAGATGGATCACGACGACATAAAACGCAAAACATGAAACAACGACTCAAAGCAGAAGATCGCAAAACATCCATCTTAGAACTATCGAAAGGCCTGTTTGCTCAAAAGGGCCTGCACGGGGTCTCTGTCAGCGAGATTGCAGAGGAATGCAAAGTCAGCCCCGCAGTGCTCTATCAGCACTTCCCATCCAAGGAAATGCTGTACGAGGCGGTGATCCAAGGATTCGCCTGCAAACGCGACGACTATGTAGACGCAGTGCTGGCCGGCCCACCGGACTTTCCAAATGTACTTTACCGAATGACCGTGGTTTTCGTTAAGAGCCGCATCGCCGACCCGGATCTAGTGCGCATCGAATTGCGCGCATTGATCGACAACAGCGGTGTATCCGAACAGTTTTTTATCAATCACTGGCAAGGGCTGACGGATTACATCCAATTCAGCCTGAAAGAAATCCAGCAATCCGGTCAATTAAAAGACATCGATGGGCGAATTGCGGCGCTGTCATATGTTGGGCTTGTACGCGAGATCGTTCTGGCCCGAAGCCTTCAATATCCGAACCAGACCGGCGAATTAGGCGTCGAATATCTCGTCAAGAACACCATCAATCTCTATCTCAGAGGGCTAGGCCTAGCGCCGCTGCAATGGTGACCGGGCTTACATAGCCCTCTGTAACCATCAACAAAAAAGGCGGCACCAGCCGCCTTTTTTGTTGCGCAATACACGCCTATTCTCGCTGCCCCAGCAAGGCCATCAGCAACTGCAGTAGATTGACGAACAGGTTGTAGATGTCCAGGTAGATCGCCAGCGTGGCCATCACGTAGTTGGTCTCGCCACCGTTCACCACGCGCGAGACATCGAACAGGATGAACCCGGAGAACAGCAGAACCGCCGCGGCAGACAGGGTCAAGGCCAGGGCCGGAATCTGAAAGAACAGATTGGCCAAAGAAGCGACGATCAGCAGCACGATACCGATCATCAAGAACTTGCCCATGAAGCTGAAGTCCTTCTTGGTCACGGTGGCGATGCCGGCCAAGGTCAAGAAGATGGCGCCGGTGCCGCCTGCGGCCAGGGTGATGATCTCGCCGCCATTCTTCAGGTGCAGCGCCACTTGCAGGACCGGCCCCAGCATCAGGCCCATGAAGCCGGTGAGTACCAGCAAGAGGACCACGCCCATGGCGCTGTTGCGCATGACAGAGATGGCGAAGAACAGCCCCATCATGATGGCCAGCATAACGACAGCGGACAGAATCGGGCTCGCGGCCATGAAGCCGAAATTCATGGTCATGCCGACCAAGGCGCCGATGACGGTCGGAATCATCGTCAGGCCCAGCATCATGTAGGTGTTGCGCAGGACCTTGTTGCGGGAAACGTCGAGGGTAGCCGAGGCGTTGTAGCCGGACAGGTCGAATTGCGGTTGCATACGGTTTGGCTCCGTGCAGTAAGGAAACAACCTTAAGACTAACGGCAGTGGGTGAAAGTTTCAATCTTTGGCCGCTGGTGGCAGCCCGGCCGGATCGGGTAGAATCGCCGTTTTTTCAAGCGCTTGTTTCCACCATCATGGCATTGATTGTCCAAAAATACGGCGGCACCTCGGTCGGCTCCATCGAGCGCATCCGCAACGTGGCCGAGCGGGTCGCCAAATTCAAGATGCTGGGGCATCAGGTGGTCGTCGTCTTGTCCGCCATGTCCGGCGAGACCAATCGTCTGATCGGCCTGGCCAAAGAGATCCAAAAAGAGCCCGACCCGCGCGAGCTGGACGTGCTGATCTCCACCGGCGAGCAGGTCACCATCGCCCTGCTGGCCATGGCCCTGAAGGATCTGGGCCTCAAGGCCCGGAGCTACACCGGCAGCCAAGTCCGCATCCTGACCGACGATGCCCATACCAAGGCCCGCATCCTCGCCATCGACGAAGAAAACATGCGGCGCGATCTGGACGGCGGCCATGTCGTGGTCGTGGCCGGTTTCCAGGGCGTGGATGCCAACGGCAACATCACCACCCTGGGCCGCGGCGGCTCCGACACCACCGGCGTGGCCCTGGCCGCAGCGCTGAAGGCCGACGAGTGCCAGATCTACACCGACGTCGACGGCGTCTACACCACCGACCCGCGCATCGTGCCCGAGGCACGCAAGCTGGAGACCATCACCTTCGAGGAGATGCTGGAATTGGCCAGCCTCGGCTCCAAAGTGCTGCAGATCCGCTCGGTCGAATTCGCCGGCAAGTACAAGGTTAAATTGCGCGTGCTCTCCAGCTTCCAGGAGGAAGGCGAAGGCACGCTGATCACGTTCGAGGAAGACACCATGGAACAGCCCATCATCTCC
>JAJZTV010000246.1 GCA_021847385.1 Pseudomonadota bacterium
ATCCCCTGTGCGAAGGTTTGGTCGCCGAGCCGCAGCTCGATGTGCTGGGCTTGGTGGAAGATGCGATTTTGCTTGCCTTGCCCATGGTGCCGAGGCACCCGGAAGGCGAATGCCCGGCTGAATGATTTGGGCCGGTACTTGAATTTGAGCAGTTTTTTGTAGGAGTAACGGAAATGGCCGTTCAACAGAATAAAAAGTCCCCGTCCAAGCGGGGCATGCACCGCGCTCACGACTTCCTGGGCAACCCGCCCACCGCGGTCGAGCCGACCACGGGCGAAGTGCATCTGCGCCACCACGTCAGCCCCAGCGGCTACTATCGCGGCCGTAAGGTCGGCACCCCCAAGAGCGGCGCCTAATCCCGCTTCGCAAGCGGGCTCGCCTGGCGGGCCTGCCTGCTCACGCCCATGCGTGAAGTCACAATCGCTATCGATGCCATGGGGGGCGATCACGGCCCCCATGTGACTGTCAAAGCCGCGCTCGATTTCCTCAAGCAGCACGACGGCGTCAATATCGTCCTGGTCGGGCTGACCGAAGTCATCGAGGCCGAACTCAAGGCACTGCGGGCCCGGCCCGATACCCGCCTGCGTATCCATCACGCCTCCGAGGTCGTCACCATGGACGACCCGTTGACGATCGCCCTGCGCGGCAAAAAAGATTCGTCCATGCGGGTGACCGCCGAGCTGGTCAAGCGCGGCGAGGCCGATGCCGGGGTTTCCGCCGGCAATACCGGTGCCTTGATGGCCGTGTCCCGCTTTGTGCTCAAGACCCTGCCCGGTATCGAACGCCCGGCCATCGCTACGACCCTGCCCAACCGCAACGACGGTTGGACCTATGTCCTGGACCTGGGCGCCAATGTCGATTGCACGGCCGAGCACCTTTGCCAGTTCGGCGTGATGGGCGCGGCCCTGGTCGCCGCCGTCGAGCACAAGGAGCGGCCGACCGTGGGCCTGCTCAACATCGGCGAGGAAGACATCAAGGGCAACGAGGTGGTGAAGCGGGCGGCCGAATTGCTCAAGACCAGCGGCGTGAATTTCTACGGCAATGTCGAGGGCGACGACATCTACAAGGGCACGGTCGATGTCGTGGTCTGCGACGGCTTTGTCGGCAACGTGGCGCTGAAGACCTCCGAAGGCCTGGCCAAGATGTTCGCCGACGAGCTCAAGCGCGAATTCACTCGTGGCCCGCTGTCCAAGCTGGCGGCGCTGATCGCCATGCCGGTGATCCGGCGGTTCAAAAAACGGTTCGATCCACGCCGCTATAATGGCGCCAGCCTGTTGGGCTTGCGCGGCATCATGATCAAGAGCCACGGCTCGGCCGATGCCTATGCCTACCGCAAGGCGATCGAGCGGGCAGCGGAAGAAGTGCGCGGTGGCCTGCTGCGCCGTATCGGCGACCAGATGGGCACCTTCAGCCAACAAGAACAAGGAGACGATGCGTGACTCAATCGCGCATTATCGGTACCGGCAGTTATCTGCCCGAACGTATTCTCACCAATGCCGACCTGGAAAAAATGGTCGAAACCACCGACCAGTGGATCGTCGAGCGCACCGGCATTCGCGAGCGGCATATCGCCGCGCCCGAGCAATTGACCAGCGATCTGGCATTCGAGGCGGCAAAGAAGGCGATCGAGGCTGCCGGCGTCACAGCCCAGGCGATCGATCTGATCATTGTCGCCACCACCACGCCGGATCGCATCTTTCCCAGCACGGCTTGTGTCCTTCAGGCCAAGCTCGGCATCGCCAATGGCGCCCCGGCCTTCGACATCCAGGCGGTCTGTAGCGGTTTCATCTATGGCCTCACCGTGGCCGACAGCTTCATCAAGAGCGGCCAGGCCAAGTGCGCCCTGGTGGTCGGCGCCGAGACCCTGTCGCGTATCACCGATTACACCGACCGCAGCAACTGCATCCTCTGGGGTGACGGTGCCGGGGCCGTGGTGCTGCAAGCCAGCGAGCAGCCGGGCATCGTCTCCACCCACATCCATGCCGACGGCCGTTATCAGCAATTGCTCTATGTCGACGGCGGTGTCTCGCTCAAGAAGGAGGGCCAGGCCTATATGCGCATGGAGGGCAACGCTGTGTTCAAGGTGGCGGTCAACACCCTCGATGCCATTGTCGACGAGACGCTGGCGGCCAACGGCCTGCAGAAATCCGACATCCATTGGTTGGTACCGCACCAGGCCAATATCCGCATCATCCAGGCCACGGCCAAGAAGCTGGGCATGAGCATGGACAACGTCGTGCTCACGGTCGACCGCCACGGCAACACCTCGGCCGCGTCGATCCCGCTGGCGCTGGACACCGCCGTGCGCGACGGCCGGATCAAGGCCGGCGAGATGGTGCTGATGGAGGCCTTCGGCGGCGGCTTCACCTGGGGTTCGGTGCTGGTGAAATTCTGAACGGCATCAACCGCAAAGGACGCGAAGAAAATCAAGAGTGGTAAGGAAGTTCCTTTGTGTCCTTCGCGCCCTTCGCGGTTATAAAGATTTATTGGGGTTATAGATGAAATTTGCGTTCGTGTTTCCAGGTCAAGGTTCCCAATCGGTCGGCATGATGGCCGCCTACGGCGGGCATGCCGTGGTGCGCAACACCTTCGCCGAGGCCGCCGAGGCCCTGGGCCAGGACCTCTGGGCCCTGGTTCAGGACGGCCCGGCCGAGCAGCTCAACCTTACCGTCAACACCCAGCCGGCCATGCTGGCCGCCGGCGTCGCGGTCTACCGCTTGTGGCAGGCCCAGGGCGGCCCGGCTGCCGCCATGATGGCCGGCCACAGCCTGGGCGAATACACCGCGCTGACCTGCGCCGGCGCACTTGGCTTCCAGGATGCGGTCAAGCTGGTCCGCCTGCGGGCCGAGGCCATGCAGTCGGCCGTGGCCGAGGGCGTCGGCGCCATGGCCGCGGTGCTCGGCCTGGATGACGATACCATCCGCGCCGTGTGCAGCGAGGCAGCCCAGGG
>JAJZTV010000247.1 GCA_021847385.1 Pseudomonadota bacterium
CGATCCCCGCCCTGTTCGAAAGCGAGGAATACCGTTCGCGCGTCGATCAGATCGATAACGAATTCACCGAACGCGAGGCGGCGGCCTTGCGCGAGCTCGGCGCGGAGGCGGAAAAACAGGGCATCGCCCTGCTGCGCACGCCCAGCGGTTTCGGTCTGGCACCGGAAAAGAACGGCGAGGTGGTGTCGCCCGACGATTTCGAGAAGTTGCCGGACAAGGAAAAACAACGCATCGCCCGGGTGCTGGAAGACCTGCACGAGCGCCTGCACAAGGTCATCCGCCAGGCGCCGCAGTGGCTGCGCGAAAAGAAGGAGCGCATCCGCGCGCTGACGCGGGAGTTCTCGATGCTGGCAGTGGCGCACCAGATCAGCGAACTGCAAGAGAAGTATCGCGACCTGACCGAGGTCTGTGCCTACCTCGATGCCGTCGAGAAGGACCTGGTCGATAGTGCCGACGAAATACGCAAGTCGCAGGAAGGGCCGGTGCAGGTCATGGGCATCACCCTGACGGCGCAGCCGACCTTCCGCCGCTACCAAGTCAACCTGCTGATCGACAATAGCGCGACCGAAGGGGCGCCGGTGATCTGGCCCGATCACCCCAGTTACCCGAACCTGGTCGGCCGGATCGAACACATCGAACACCTCGGCGCCTTGGTCACCGATTTCAGCCTGATCAAGCCAGGTGCCTTGCTCCAGGCCAGCGGCGGCTATCTGGTGCTCGATGCGCACAAGCTGTTGACCCAACCCTATGCCTACGAGGCCCTGAAGCGGGTGCTGCGCGCGCATCGGCTGCACATCGACAGCCTGGGCCAGATGCTCGGCTTGGCCCACACCGTGTCGCTGGAGCCGCAGCCGATTCCGATCGATTTGAAAGTCGTGCTCCTGGGCGAGCGCCTGCTTTATTACTTGCTGTATGAATACGATCCGGAGTTCCGCGAGTTGTTCAAGGTCGTCGCCGATTTCGACGACGAGATGCCGCGCAGCGACGAATCGGTGCAACACTACTGCCGGCTGGTCGCCACCTTGGGCCGCAAGGAAAGCCTGCTGCCCTTCGATCGGTCGGCCTGTGCCCGCCTGGTCGAGCAGGCGGCGCGCGAGGCCGACGACGCCGAGCGCCTATCCAGCAACATTCAGAATCTGGCTGACTTGATGCGCGAGGCCGATCACTTGGCACGGGCCGAGCTGCACGACAGCGTCAGCGCCGATCTGGTCCAGGCCGCACTCGATGCGCGCGAGCGGCGTACCGGCCGGATCCGCCAGCGTCTACAAGAACACATTTTGCGCGAAACCATCAATGTGCAGACCAGTGGCGACTGGGTCGGCCAAATCAACGGCCTGTCGGTCATCATGTTGGGCGACAGCCGCTTTGCCCACCCGACCCGGATCACCGCGACGGTGCGGCTGGGCGAGGGCGAGGTGATCGATATCGAGCGCGAGGTCAATCTCGGCGGTGCGCTGCACTCCAAGGGCGTGCTGACCTTGAGCGCTTTTCTCGCCGCCCGTTATGCCAATGCCTTGCCGCTGTCGCTGTCGGCCAGCCTGGCCTTCGAGCAGACCTATGGCATGGTCGAAGGCGATTCCGCCTCCATGGCCGAACTGTGCGCCCTGTTGTCCGCACTGGGCGATGTGCCGATCAAGCAATCGATCGCAATGACCGGCTCGGTCGATCAATATGGCCATATGCAGGCGATCGGCGCGGTGAACGAGAAGATCGAGGGCTTCTTCGATATCTGCAAGGCACGCGGGCTCGATGGCAGCCACGGCGTGGTCATTCCGCAGGCCAACGTCAAACACCTGATGCTGCGCAGCGATGTGGTCGATGCCTGTGGCAAGGCACAGTTCCACATCTGGCCGGTGAACAACGTCGACGAGGCGATGGAGTTGCTGACCGGCCTGCCCGCCGGCCTGCCCGATGCCGAAGGCGTGGTGCCGGAGGGGTCGGTCAATTATCTGGTGGCCTCGCGGCTGATCCAGTTCTCGACGCTGCGCCAGGTCTTTGCCGGCAAGGTCGCGCCGACCAGAAAAACCAGCAGCCGGGCCAAACCGAAGAAACGCACTGCGGCCCCTAGCAAGAAACGTGGCGCTTAGTTCCGATATTCGTCGCGTGTTGGTGGCCCTATCCGGCATTGAGGGCGACTGGGCCCATCTCGATGCCGCGATCGATCTGGCCGAGCGCTTGCAGGCGGAGCTGACCGCGCTGTTCATCGAAGATGCCGATTTGTTGCGAGCCAGCATGTTGCCTGGCGTGCGCGAGATTGGCCGGGCAAGCGCGCAATCGCGCCAACTCGAACTTGCCCCGCTGGAGCGCCGCCTGAAAATGGCCGCCGCAGCGGCCGAGACGCGCCTGCGTCAGAGCGCCGGGCCGCGTGCTTTGCGCTATTCGTTCCAGGTCATGCGCGGCCGGCCGGTATCGCAATTGCTCGGCCTGGCCGAGCGCCTGGATGCCGTGCTGCTGGCGCCGCCGGTCTGGGAGCGGCGCCGACTGGCAGGCAATCGGCCGATTGCGGTTATTTATGATGCGAGTGCCGAGGCTGAACGCGCCTTGGCCATGGCGGCCGGCCTGGCTCGCGGTACCGGGTCGCCGCTGCATGTATTGATCCCCGCTACCGACGACGCGAGCTATCGACAACAAATGGCCCAAGCACGGCAACATGCCGTGGGTCTTGGCCTAAGCGGAGAACGCATCGCGTCGGCTGCGGCCCTGCCGAACCAGATCAATCGCCTCGGTGCCGGTCTGCTGGTCTTGCATGCGGCCAACGGCTTCGATGCGACGACCTTGGACCGCCTGCGCAAGTGCCTTAGCTGCGACCTCTTGGCCCTGCGATAAAAAATATACGCTTGCCAAGCGCGCTCGATAGTGCTGTTATAAAAACTGAAGTGCAATCAGTAGCAGGGAGTAGCAGCATGCC
>JAJZTV010000248.1 GCA_021847385.1 Pseudomonadota bacterium
ACTACCGTTTCGACCTGCTCGCCAAGACGATCTACGAGTTCGTCTGGGACGAATATTGCGACTGGTACGTCGAACTCGCCAAGGTCCAGATGCAGCAAGGCAATGAAGCGCAGCAACGGGCCACGCGGCGCACGCTGGTGCGCGTGCTCGAAACCGTGCTGCGCCTCGCCCACCCGCTGATCCCCTTCATCACCGAAGAGCTCTGGCAGACCGTCGCGCCGGTGGCCGGCCGCGCAAAAGTCGGCGCTGGCGAGACGGCACCCACGGTGATGCTGCAGGCCTATCCGCAGGCCGACCTGTCCCGCTGCGACGAGGAGTCCGAACAGTGGGTCGCGACGCTGAAGTCGCTGGTCACCGCCTGCCGCAGCCTGCGCGGCGAGATGAACATCTCCCCCGCGCAGAAAGTCCCGCTGGTGGGAGCCGGAGACACTGTAGCGCTGAACACCTACGCGCCCTACCTCGCCGCGCTGGCCAAGCTGTC
This sequence comes from Pseudomonadota bacterium, assembly GCA_021847385.1. Taxonomy (GTDB): domain Bacteria; phylum Pseudomonadota; class Gammaproteobacteria; order Burkholderiales; family Thiobacillaceae; genus Sulfuritortus. The sequence goes on from JAJZTV010000248.1 coordinate 482, forward strand.
GGAAGTATCGGCGGCCGGACATCTGCCAGACAGCGATGCGCCGGTTCAGATCGTCGGCGATTTCCGCCTGATGCTGAAGATCGAGATCGACATCACCGCCGAGAAGGAGCGCCTCGGCAAGGAGCTTGCCCGCGTCGAGGGCGAGATCGCCAAGGCGGAAAAAAAGCTCTCCACCGAGAGCTTCGTCGCCCGCGCACCCGCCGCCGTCGTGGCGCAGGAGCGCGAGCGGCTGGCGAGCTTCAACAGCCTGAAAGAGAAGCTCGCCGCCCAGTTGTCCAGACTGGGGTGATTACTGCGTCTTGCCCTCGTAGGCCCCGCCGGCAACCTTGGCCATCATGCCATGGTTGCTGTCCGGGTGCGAGCCGATACCCATGAACTGGAACATGCCGAGATCGGGCCAGGCCAGCGCGGTCCGGTAGCGGGGAAACAGGGAATAAGCCTTGTTGTCAATGACGAAGATTTCCCACGGCAGGGCAGCCACGTGGTCGGGACCGATTTTCTTCGCCCACCAGCCTTCGCCGTCCTCCGGGTCGTTGGTCGCCACGCCGAACACGGCGAGCTTCTTCTCCGGGATCACGACCTCATAGACCTTCGCGGTCTTGGCGACGCCCTTGGCGAGGTTGTCGCGAATCGTCTTCACCGCCTCGTCGAAGCCACCCGCATACGTCCTCAACTCGTTCTTGTCCTCGAACTTTTCCATGCCCGCCATATAGCGATAGGTTGGCAGGTTTTCCGGCTTGACGTCGCCGCCGAACGGCTTGCCCGCACCGAGCGCCTGCTGCAGCTTGTCGCTGGTCGCCTTGATTGCGGCCTCAGCCTTGCCGTAGTTGGCGCGCAGGTAGGCGCGCTGCCAGTACTCGAGGTTCTGGTAGGACACCGTGCCGTCGGCCTTTACGCCGACGCGGATCGGCAGGCCCACCACGGCCGAACCGCCGATCTGCGTCAGCGCCGCCGAATAACCCGGCTCGGTCACGACGATCGAGGCATGCTGCGGCAAGCCCTGTGGGTTGTGCCGGCCGATGACCGTGAAGCCGGCGGCGGTCAGCTTCTGCTCAGCCGCCGCCATCGCCGCCTTGACGTCGCCGCCCGCCACCTTGTCGCCCGTCACGTACGGCTGCAAGGCATGGGCCAGCAAGGAAAAAGCAGCAAGTGCGGCACCCGCGATGATCTTCTTCATGTTGTCTCCTCGGTGATTATGTTTTGGATATGAAAAAGGCCGGCAGGGCCGGCCTTTTCAAATGCTGCGCAGCAATCAGAAGCGATGGCTGTACATGAGTTGCCAGTTGGTTTGACTATGGCTGGTTGTCTGATTGGTACCGCCACCCGCACCCCAATTATTGGTGGCCGAAACTTTCGGGGCATGCGCAAGGGAAAAGTCGATGCTTGAAACCTTGTCAAACCCATAACCGAAGCCAAAAGTGACATGGTTTTTGATCGTTGCCGGGAACAGCGGGCTCATATACTCATCAGGCACCGGGTCGCTGGCAAGATTGAGGCCAAAACGCAAGGTCAGCGGATCGCTGTAACGGAACGAAGCGCCTAGCATCAGCACGTTCTGGTCTTTCCAGTTCTGATTGAAGACAAAATTCAACTGCGTACCCGCGAATCCTGCTGCGCGCGGGTCGGCCTGAACTGCGTTCGCATCGAAGGACATCTTGAAGCTCTGCATCACCTTCGCCCAGTTGATGCGCTTGTAATCGGCGGCGAAAAGCCACTGAGGGTTCGCTTGGTAGGCGATCCCGAAGCCGTAAGTTTCAGGCCATTGGAAATCCCGTACCGTCACCTTGCCTGAAACCGGAATGGTTTGATAGGTTCCCGCCAGGTTGACGTTGAAGTTCGCCATTGCGTTATTGTTGGTCTTCATGTCGCTGATATCGGTCTTGGCGTGATAGACGCCCCCGATGGTCAGTGTAGGTGACGCCTTATAGGTAAAGCCGATATTTGCCGCCCAACCGTTACCCGTGGCTGCCTGTCGGTAGGTATTGCTCTTCTCGAAATCGAAATAACCCCAAGTCATTTGGTCAAAACATGGATTACCGCCGCAACCAGGATTGGGCGCCATCGAACCTTGGAATGCAGTGACCATCGTGCCGGTGGCAGAACCGTAAGTGCTTCCGCCAGGCATCATCATTCCACCAAAGTGGGCTCCATCAATCAGCCATTTGATATCCATGCCCGCCCAAACATAGTCGATCGAACCGCCAATATTGAATGCATCATTCACCTGATATGACAAGGGAAACATCAGCCGACCGACGCCAACTTCCGACATGTTGCGCAGTGCCTGACCGGCGGCAAAATCACCAGCAGCAGGAGCACCACCCGGCCCAGTAACTCCATTCATATCGCCAGATGATGTTAATGTTCCCCAAAAATTGCCATTCGAATAGTCGGTGCCCATG
>JAJZTV010000249.1 GCA_021847385.1 Pseudomonadota bacterium
TCCGACCGAGGGCGCTTGATCTAGGCGCGAGACTGGGGCGTGGAGACCGGCATCCGACTGATCGTCGGTCTCGGCAATCCAGGCAGCGAATACATCGATACCCGGCACAATGCCGGGTGTTGGTGGGTAGACCGGCTGGCGGCGCGCCATGCCGGTCTTTTTCGTTCCGAGGCCAAGTTTTTCGGCGAGGTCTGCCGCATCGCGGTGGGCGGCGCCGACCTGTGGTTGTTGAAACCGACGACCTATATGAATGCCAGCGGCCGCGCGGTCGCGGCGCTGGCCAATTTTTACAAGATTCCGCTCGGCCAAATCCTGGTCGCCCACGACGAGCTGGATCTGCTGCCCGGCGCCTTGCGTCTGAAATTGGGCGGTGGCCACGGCGGCCATAACGGCGTACGCGACATCAGCGCGGCCTTGGGTGCGGATTATTGGCGCTTGCGCATCGGCATCGGCCATCCGGGCGACAAGTCGCAGGTGTCCGATTTCGTTTTGCATCGGCCGGGCCGAGAAGAGGCGAACCTGATCGAGGATGCGCTCGATCGGGCGGTGCCGGCCCTGCCGGCGCTGCTCAAGGGCGAGTTCGATTTGGCCATGCGCCGGCTTAATATCCGGCCCAAACCCACTAAACCTATGGTGACAGAAGAATGAGTTTGAAATGCGGCATCGTCGGACTGCCCAACGTCGGCAAGTCCACCCTGTTCAACGCGCTGACCAAGGCAGGCATCGCGGCGGAGAACTATCCCTTCTGCACCATCGAGCCCAATGTCGGCGTGGTCGAGGTGCCCGATCCGCGCTTGGACCAGCTGGCCGAGATCGTCCAGCCGCAAAAGACCCTGCCGGCCATCGTCGAGTTCGTCGACATCGCCGGCCTGGTGGCGGGGGCGTCCAAGGGCGAAGGCCTGGGCAACCAGTTCCTGGCCAACATCCGCGAGACCGACGCCATCGTCAACGTGGTGCGCTGTTTCGAGGATGAGAACGTGGTGCACGTGGCCGGCCAGGTCGACCCGATCGCCGACATCGAGGTGATCGGTACCGAGCTGGCCCTGGCCGACCTGGCCACGGCGGAAAAGGCCCATGCCCGCGACGTGAAAAAGGCGCGGGCCGGCGACAAGGAGGCGCAGAAGCTGATCGCCGCGCTCGACAAGCTGTTGCCGCACCTGAACGAGGCCAAGCCGGCGCGCAGTCTGAAGTTGTCGGACGATGAGATCGAGCTGATCAAACCCTTGTGCCTGTTGACCATCAAGCCGGCGATGTATGTGGCCAACGTGGCGGAAGATGGCTTCGACAACAATCCCTATCTCGACCGTTTGCGTGCCCATGCCGAGGCGGAGGGCGCGCCGGTGGTGGCGGTCTGTGCCGCGATCGAGGCCGAGATCGCCGATCTGGACGATGCCGACAAGGCGGACTTCCTGGCCGAGATGGGCTTGGAGGAACCGGGTCTGGATCGCCTGATTCGCGCCGCCTATGATTTGCTGGGTCTGCAGACCTATTTCACCGCCGGCGTGAAGGAGGTGCGGGCCTGGACGATCCACAAGGGCGACACCGCGCCCAAGGCGGCCGCTGTGATCCATACCGATTTCGAAAAAGGCTTCATTCGCGCCGAAGTGATCGGCTTTGCCGACTTCATTGCCTGCAAAGGCGAGCAGGGCGCCAAGGAGGCCGGCAAGATGCGCCTGGAGGGCAAGGAATACGTGGTGCAAGACGGCGACGTGATGCACTTCCGGTTCAATGTCTGAGTTTGTGCCTGGTTGCTAGGGGGGCAGGGAGTGCGCGTGTCTCCCTATCTCCTGCTTACGCTGACCGCGCTGTTTTGGTCCGGCAATTTCGTCCTGGCCCGTGCGGTCCATGCAGAAATTCCGCCGCTAGCCTTGTCTTTTTGGCGCTGGCTATTGGCGCTGCTGATCCTGTTGCCGCTGGCGGGGCCCCGATTGTGGCGGCAATGGCCGATTGCGCGCGCGGCTTGGCGCCCGTTGCTGCTGCTGGCCGCGTTCGGTGTGGCGGCGTTCAATAGTTTCGTTTACCTCGGCCTGCAGCACACCACGGCGACCAATGCGGTCTTGCTGCAAAGCGCCATCCCGGTCCTGATCATTGCGTTGAGTTGGCTGTTTCTCGGGCAGCGGCTGGCCGCCCTGCAGTTTCTGGGCTTGCTGGTATCCCTGCTCGGAGTGGGCGTCATCGTCTTTCATGGCGATCTCCAGCGCCTGCAATTGCTGGGATTTAATCGAGGGGATTTGCTGGTGATGGCGGCAGTGATCAGCTGGGCGGTGTATTCGGTGCTGCTGCGTTATCGGCCGGCCGAATTGTCTGCGCTGGCGTTTCTGTTGGCGATTGTGGCGCTCGGCGTGCTGCTCATCAGCCCGTTTTATCTATGGGAGCTGGCTGCCGGCAAGGGATTCGCCTTGACGCTGCCGAACCTGTTGAGCGTGGGCTATGTCGGGATTTTCCCGTCGGTATTGGCCTATATCTTTTGGAACTACGGCGTGGATAGGGTGGGTGCCAGTAAGGCGGGCCTGTTCATTCACCTCATGCCGGTGTTCGGTATCTTGCTGTCGGTCGTCTTTCTAGGCGAGCGCATCAGGTTCTTCCATTTTGTCGGTATCGTTCTGATCTTCCTTGGTATTTATTGGGTCCAGCGCGCTCGTGCCAAGGTGCCGGGCTTGGGCGACGAGCGATCTCAAGCAACATTCCGGCCAGAAAACGTAAACCGTGATTGACATAAATTGCTTTGATTAGGATAATTCCGCGCTTTCGCGGAGGGGTTCCCGAGCGGTCAAAGGGATCAGACTGTAAATCTGACGGCTCTGCCTTCGAAGGTTCGAATCCTTCCCCCTCCACCAGTTGTAAGCGCGAAAAG
>JAJZTV010000250.1 GCA_021847385.1 Pseudomonadota bacterium
CCGGCCGCAGCACGCGGTGACACTCCGTCAGCAGGCGCTTTGCCTGGTCGCGGCCAATGTGCTCGATGAAGTGCTCGCTATAAATGAACTCGACCGAGTTCGAGGCAACGGGCAGCGGCTGGGTGAGGTCCCAGGCGATGACGTTCTTATTGCCTTCAAGATCGATATTCGCCCAGCCGCCGATGACGTTTTTGCCGCAGGCCAAATGCAGCTTGGAATACGATGCCATGGCCCCGGCCGGCAGCGCGGTTTGCAGGCGATGCTTGATCTTGGCATAGGCGGCCAAGACGAGTGGCGGTGTTAGGCCATTCAGCATGGCCCTGACAAGGTTCGTTACGCTCATGAATGCTCCGTGCGCGGCGCCAAGGGGTGGCTGCAGCAGCCTCGGAGTTTAGCGGAATCTATTGCTTACTGTGCCTCAATCCAGCTTTGCAATTGCGCGGTCTCGCGCTTGAGCAACTTTTGATCGTGGTAGACGTGGGCGATCACCGCGATGCCCTGCGCCCGGCCCAATAGGTGCAGCGCCAGCGATTCGGCGTCGTCGCCGTGGCCCAGCTCGGTGAATCGCGCGGCCAGCCAATCGCGGAACAGGTCGAACAGCGCGCGCGCCGCCTCTTGCAGGTCGCGCCGGTCCTTGCCCAGTTCGGTATTCAGGCTGCCGATCGGGCAGCCGTACTGCACCAGTTCCAGCTTGCGCCCGGTGATCATGTTCAGGAAGGCGAGCAGCCGGGCCTTGGGTTCCTTGTGCTGCTGTTCCCACATTTCGAGCAGGGCGCCGAATTCGGCCAGGTGCTGGTCGATCACCGCTTGGAGGATATCGTCCTTGGTCTTGAAGTAGTGGTAGATGTTGCCGCGATACAGGCCCGAGGCCTCGACGATGTCGGTGAACGAGGTGCCGTCGTAGCCGTGCTCGTAGAACAGGCGCTTGGCGCAGTCGACGATGCCGGCCCGGGTCTGTTCGCCCTTGCTCAATGCGGCCGTCGATTTGTCCTGTCTTGCCATAGCGTATTCATATCACCGGTTTGATCATGCGCATCGGTCGGGTCTGCCGCACCTGCATCTCCCGCATCTGGGTGCGGATCGTCTCGCGCCACGGGTGTGCCGGCCGATAGCCAAGCAGCGTTTCCGCCTTGGCGTTGTCGGCCCGCACCTCTTCCATCAGGTGGATGATACTGCGGGTGACCAGCGGCTCCCAAGGCACGACGGGGTCGAGCTTTTCCATCAACCAGGCGAAGGGGTAGGCGAGGGCGAAGGGCACGCCGAAGTGCGGCTGCGGCAGGCCGTATTCCTCGTGCAGCAAGCCGATCACCTGGCGCACCGTCGGCACCTCCGGCCCGACGATGTTGAAACCCTCGTAGTCGGCCAGACCCTCGGCCGTGGCGGCCAGGGCGAAGGCCTGGCCGATGTCGCGGCCGTCGGTGATCGGCAGGCTGGTGCGACCGCCGGCCACCCAAGGCACCAGATGGGTCTTCAAGCGCGGCGCCAGGATCGGCAGCAGACCCAGGGCATAACGCTGGCCGGCGAAAATGCCCAGGCGCAGGTTCACCACCTGGAAGCTCGGCCCGGCGCGTTCACGCAGGGCATCCTCGATGGCCACCACATTGCACAAGTGCGGCCACAAAGGGCGGCGGATGCCCCGGCTCATCGGGTCGGCCGAATGGTCCGGCGCCGCCGCGCTGGTCGTGCTGGTGTTGACGAAGCGTTTCACCCCGGCCGCCTGGGCCTCCGCGATCAAGGCCAGGCCCGGTTCCAGGAACAGCCGGCGCGATTCCTCGCTGTGGCCCCACAAAGAACTCCAGGCCGCGGCGTGGCAGACCACGTCGATGCCTTCGACCAGTGCCTTGCGGTAGCCGGCATCGCGCAGATCGCCCGCCCGTACCTCGCCCCTGAAGCCGGCCGGCAGCTTGCCGGCATCCCGGCAGGCCGCCACCACCTGCACGTCGTCGCGTTGTTGCAAGGCCTCCAAGATATGGCTGCCGACAAAACCGTTCGCACCCGTTACCAGCACCTTCTTCATCGCGGCTCTCTCCACTTGGATAATCGTCCAACAATAATAGGACGATTATCCAATCCGGTAAAGCCCGGTTGGAAAAATCGAGGGGAGGAGTTACAGCCAGCGCCGAACGGCGGCGCGATAGGCGGCGTAGTCCGGGCCGAAGCGGGCGGCGAGGTAGCGCTCCTCGCGCCGGATCACGCCGAACTCCATCACCAGCAGCAGCGGGACGAGCAGCAGCAACAGCCAGATGGAATTGGCCAGTAGGGCAATGCCAAGATAGGCCGCGGTCATCGCGACATAGATTGGGTTGCGTGAAAAGCAGAACGGCCCTGCGGTGATCAGCCGGCTGACCGGCTGGTTCGGGCTGGCCGTGGTCTCGGCTAGGCGCAGCGTGGCAAAGGCCCAGCGCAGGCCGACGATACCGGTTGCGATGAGGCCGAGGCCGAGTGCGGGGGGAATGGAGGCGGTGATGGGCAGGGGCGTGGCCCATTGCCCGGTCAGGCCGAGTAGCAGGGTGCCGAGGTACAGGGCCAGGGGCGGGGCGATGACGTTGGCGGAGTCGGGTTGAGGTTGGTTATACATTAATGCTGCGATAGAAGTAGAGTCTGATTCCATTTCCTTCCACGGCAGCCTATTAGGTCCGTCTTATTGCGCTTGTTGAACATGGTTAGTATTTATCGATTTCAATAGCAAAATTTTCAGAGCCAATGCTGCCTTTGTGAAGCCTCCTCGGATTTTCGGGCCGATTTGAAGTAGAGTTTTTCCCTGAAAGGAAGCTCTACATGAAGAAATCGAAGTTTAGCGAGCAGCAGATCGTATCGATCCTGAAGGAGGTCGAACTGGGC
>JAJZTV010000251.1 GCA_021847385.1 Pseudomonadota bacterium
TGCCCCGCCGACTCGGTAGTTCCCCCCTCCCCCCCTGTAACGACGCGCCATTCCGCCCCATAGAGCATTGGCACGCTTGATGCTGGATATCGAGCGGGACGACAGCCATAGGGAGAACAAGCATGTGCAAATATTGGGATACCTGTTTAGTCCGCGTCACCCTCACCTTGGCCGGAGCGACTTGGGCGGCGCTGCTCGCCTGGGTTGCGCAGGTCAGCTAGAAGACGCGCATCCCGCTGCCGCACCTTGCGCGATGTCGTTCGCCGGAAACAGCGGCAAGACCTCGCGGCCGATCTCCTCCAGCGCCTCCGCCGCCGGGCGGGTGCTGTATTTGAGGTTGATCGCGACGTGGTTCACGCCGACCTCTCTTAATTGCCGCAGCAGGTCGATCAGCAGGTTGCGGCCCATCTTGAAACCGAGGTGGATCGGCTCGGGCGCGGCGTTCGGGTCGTCGGTCAGGTCGACGTAGAGCGACTGGGCAAAGGGTTTGAACACGCCCGGCCAATAGCGCTGCGTCTGGGCGCGCCAGTCCTTGATCGATTGTTCCTGCCGGCTGATGCTGCGCGGGTAATAGAGCCAGCCGTCGGCATGCTCGGCGATCCACGGCAGTTCTTGCTGGCTATGGCCGGTGACCAGCACGGGGATACGGCCCGCGCTCGGCTTGGGCAACAGATCGAGGCCGTCCATCCGGCCCAGCGGGGTTTCGACGATGGGGAACTCGGCCTCGGTCGCCGCACGGAAGTAACGCAAGGTGTCGCGGAAGCGTTCGCCGCGCGTGGCGAATTCGACGCCGAAGGCCGGATATTCGGCCGGCCGGTCGCCCGAGGCGATGCCCATGACCAAGCGGCCGCCGGAGAGCCGGTCGACCGAGGCCGCGGCCTTGGCGATATGCAGCGGATGACGCAGCGGCAGGACGATGCTGCCGGTGGCCAAGGCGATGTCTCGGGTTTGCGCCAGGATGAAGCCGAGATAGACCCAGGGGTCGTAGATCTGGCCGACGTCGCCGAAGTCGGGGTCGCGCAGCGGCACGTCGCGGAACCACAGCGCGGCGAAGCCGAGCCGTTCGGCCGACTGGGCCAGTTCGACCTGGCGTTGCATCAAGGGCACGTCGCCTTTATAGGCCTCGATCGGAAACAGCATGCCCACGGTCAAGCGACCGGGCGCAAACATGCGCCGGAATCCCGGATGGATGTTCGTTACCGCCATTCCTTGCTCCCTATTTTTATTTTGGCTCGCGCCGAAGCGCGGCCCTTGTAACGCCATTGCAACCTAAGGCATGAACAATTGGCACGCTTGCTGCTTTTACCTCAGTGCAGTTCAAGCACTTAGAGGGAGAACACCATGCAGGCCATACTGAACTTTTATACCCGACGCGCTTGCGATTTCTGGCTCTACGCCGCCTTTGCCTGGCTGGCCGGCGTCATCGCCATCGCGTTCGCGGTTTGACCCTTACGCATCGGGACACATCATGAACCTTCGCAAACACCCACCGCTGTGCATCGCCGCCCTGGTGTGGGGCATGGCCGGCGCCACTTGGGCCGCGCTGTTGACCTGGGTTACCTTGGTCGCCTAGGCCAGCTCTTCGATATCGAAGATCCGCTTGTACTCGCGGATGGCGTAGCGGTCGGTCATGCCGGCGATATAGTCGCACACCGCGCGCGCCAGGTCTTGTTCGGCCCGGACCTGAAATTCCGGCGGCAATAATTTCGCATTGGCCATGAAGGCCTCGAACAGTTCGCGGATCAAGCGTTTGGCCTTCTCGCTCATGCGCACCACGCGATAGTGGCGGTAGAGGTTCTGGAACAGGAAACGCTTGAGTTCCAAGTGGGCCTCTTTCATGGCCGGGCTGAACGCCGCCAGCGGTGGGCAGGCGCGCACCGCATCCACCGATTGCGGCATCTGCTCAGCCAGATTGGCCCGGGTCTGTTCGACCAGATCGACCACCAGGCTGTTGATCATGCGCCGCACGGTTTCGTGGATCAGCCGGCGGTCGTTGAGTTCGGGAAAGCGCGCGCGCACCTCGACCAGGTGGCGGCGGAACAGGCCGATGGTCTCCAGCTGCTCCAGCGAAATCAGGCCCGAACGCAGGCCGTCGTCGACATCGTGGTTGTTGTAGGCGATCTCGTCGGCGAGGTTGGCGATCTGCGCCTCCAGCGACGGCTGCTTGCCTTCGAGAAAACGCTGGCCGACATCGCCCAAGAGCGGCGCGTTGCGCGGCGAGCAGTGCTTGAGGATGCCCTCGCGCGCCTCGAAGGTGAGGTTGAGCCCTTCGAACTCGGCATATTTCTGTTCCAGCTCGTCCACCACGCGCAGGCTCTGCAGGTTGTGCTCGAAGCCGCCGTGCGGCTTCATGCATTCGTTGAGCACGTCCTGGCCGACGTGGCCGAACGGGGTGTGGCCGAGGTCGTGCGCGAGCGAGATGGTCTCGGTCAGGTCCTCGTCCAGCGCCAGCAGCCGGGCGATGGTACGGCCGATCTGGGCGACCTCGATGCTGTGGGTGAGCCGGGTGCGGAACAGGTCGCCTTCGTGATTGACGAAGACCTGGGTCTTGTATTCCAGCCGGCGAAAGGCGGTGGAGTGGACGATACGGTCGCGGTCGCGCTGGAATTCGGTGCGGGGAGTGGCGGGCGGTTCGGGATGGCGCCGGCCCCGGCTGTTGGCGGGGTCTGCTGCGAAAGGCGCCCGCCCGTTGCTCATTTCGCCACGGCCTCGGTCAAAGTCTGCCGCAACAGCTCCGGCGGCGCATCGCCGGTGACGAAGGCCTCGCCCACGTGTTTGAACAGCACGAAGCGCATCCTGCCGGCCT
>JAJZTV010000022.1 GCA_021847385.1 Pseudomonadota bacterium
CTCGACTACGTGCTTGCGGTCGGGCATGGCATACAGGCGGGCGACGAAGTCGAGGTTCTCGCGGATGGACAGGTCTTCGTAGAAGCTGAAGCGCTGGGTCATGTAACCCGCCTGCTTCTTGATCTCGCCGCTTTGGCGGCGCACGTCGTAACCCAGGCAGGTGCCGCTGCCCTCGTCCGGCGTCAGCAGGCCGCAGAGCATGCGGATCGAGGTGGTCTTGCCGCTGCCGTTGGGGCCGAGGAAGCCATAAATCTCACCCTCCGCCACTTGCAGGCTGAGATGGTTGACCGCGCGCTTGTTGCCGAAGGATTTGCTTAGGCCGTGAACGTCGATGGCATAGGGATGATTCATTGCCGCGATACGCTCACGGGTTGGCCGGGGTGCAACCGAGGCGCATCCGCCGGCTTGGGCCAAGCCTCCACCAGGTAAACCAGGCGGTGACGGTTCTTTTCGCTGAACAGCACCGGTGGGGTGTACTCCGCGCTAGGGCTGATGTAGCGGATGGTGGCGGCGATGGGTGTGGCCGAACCATCGACGTGAATCTGCACGGCTTGCCCGGTCTTCAGCGCAGTCAATTCGGTTTCCGGCACGAAGAAGCGGACCTTGATGTTTTCCGGTGGCAGTAGCGCGAGCACCGCTTGGCCCGGGCCGACCCACTCGCCCGTGCGGAAATAGGTGTCTTGCACCAAGCCGGCCACGGGGGCGCGCTGCGATTTTTGCGCCAGCAGGATCGCGTATTTCTGCAAGCCTTCCTTGGCGGCGGCGACTTGGGCACGGGCGGCGGCGCGTTCCTGTTCGCGGCCGGGCAACTCGGCGCTGGCCAACTGGGCCTTCATTTGCGCGACGGCGGCCTCGTCGCGCGCGGCCTGGGTGCGCGCGCTGTCCAGCGCCTCGGGGCTGACGAAGCCCTTGGCCAGCAGCGCTTGCTGGCGGGTCAGTTGGGCGCTGGAGAGGCGGCGTTTGGCCTCGGCGTCCTTGAGCTGGGCCTCGATCACGGCGATTTCCTGGGGCCGTTTGCCGCGCGCCAGGTTGGCGAGTTGCGCCTCGGCCTGGGCCAGTTGGGCACGGGCCTGGCTGACGTTGGCGGCCTCGGTGGCCTGGTCTTGGCTGAACAGCGGGGTATCCATTGCGACGATGTCGCCGCGCTGCACGTTGAGCGAGGTCAGCTGGCCGGTTTGCTGGGCGGCGATCAGCACCGGTTCGCCCTCCACATAACCTTGAAAGCGCGGCTTCTCCGCGGGCTGGCAGCCCGGCAACCAGGGCAGCAGGCATAAGGCGACGGCAATGAGGCGGACGTTCATGGTAAGCGGGCCCCTTGGGTGAACAGGTAGAAGGTCAATGCGATGCCGAGCAGGGCAACGGCCAGGTTGGTCAGCACACCGAGGTTGGTCCGGTAATTTCTCGGAATCTCGGCCGCATTCAGCGTGCGCAGCACGGTCTGGAATTGGGCGATGGCCGAGGCGGACACGAACGAGCCCAAGACGATGAAGCCAAGGCCGATCCAGAACGAGAAATTTCGCTGTAGCGATTCGGTTCTGGCCGGGTCGAGCATCTCGATGAAAAGGCCGAAGCGTTCGATGACGAAGCCGAAGCCCATGAGCGTGAGGCTGGTGCGGTTCCAGGCCAGCAGGGTGCGTTCTGCCGCAAATAAAACTCTCGGGTCGCTTAGGTCGGACATGCCTTGTGTCATCCGGAACTTGAAGTTTGGCTATCGCGCCCTGTGGCGCGGGCTATGCGGGCTGGCCCATGGGTATCGGCATGCGCAAGTCCAGCTGCTGTGTCCCTCTGGCAATTGTTGCGGCAGGAGGTTCAACCGGAGCAGAGCATAACCATTTTATCGGTACCTTGCAGTGGCGGCCGGTGAGGCGATCGGGCAATAAAAAAGGCGACCCGCAGGCCGCCTTTTTGTTTGGCCAGGACTTAGCGGTAAACGCCCGGCAGCTTGCCTTCTTCCTCGGCGACATTCTCCGGCAACGTGTAGAACCAGAGTTGATACATCGAGGTGAGCCACATGAAGGCGAAGGACAGGCCCATCAAGGCGCCGCTGCCGATCACCACCCAGGCGAACGGCTCCCAGATCTTGGTCAAGTACCAGGAGCCGACGTCGGTCAGGATGGTCAAGAACGGCACCGCGATCGCCAAGCACTTGACCCACACCGGCTGGATGTAGGCATGGGTGAAAATGAAGCCGGTGATGAAGAAGATAAAGGTGATCGAGAACAGGTGGATGTGCGAGACGCGCACCAGAGTCGGCACGGTCATGCCGGTATCGACCGCCGCGACTTTCATGACCCCTTCATGGTTGGTCAGGTCGGGCAGGTGCGGGTTGACGCTCGGGCTATGGCACATCACGCAGTGCTCTTTGAGGATGGGGTCCACCTTGGCCGTGAATTCGTCGGCCTTGGAGCCGTTGTGCAGCCAGGTGAAGATCACCTCGCGTTTTTCAGCCGGCAGCATGCTGGCCATCGGGCCGCGCAGGGCGGATTCCAGCTTGGTCCCTTCCTTGTTGCCGCCATAAGCGATCATCAGGTCCTTCGCGGTGAGGAAGGGCTTGCCGTCCAGGCCGACATGGGTTACCCAAACCTGAATCATGGCCATAAGGTAACCGGTGCCGAAGACCAGCAGGACCATGGTGAACAACACGCGCATCGACATCGGCAGATAAGTGAAATGGGTGAAGCTCAATTTGTTCATCGTGGCTCCTTCGCGCTCGGGGTGATTCGGTTTATAAGAGGATAATTATGTCCTCATTGCTGTGTCCAGCAGATGCCGCATTAAATTTATTTAGCGGTGCTGGTTATTTTTTTATCCGGCTAGTGCGAATGAACAGCACAACCGAGACTAAGAACAGTAAGGATAGGCCAAGTTCCGCCCATGCCAAGCGTGCGGACAGGCCGCTGTCCGACCAGGCTCGCACCGTCGCTTCGGTGAAATAGGCCCAGACCAACAGGCTGGCCCATTTATAGGTGTAGATCCGGCCGCGCAGGATGCCGAACAGCGGCGCCAGTAGCGGTAGCACCTTGAGTACCAGCCAGGAGCCACCCGGCCGCAGCGGTGCCAGCCACAGTTCCCAGCTCAGGCAGAGCAGGATCAGTGCGATCAGGCTGACGATGCTTAGCCAGTGGGCGATGGTTTTCAGTTGCGGCATCGCTGCACCATGTCCATCAGCGCCGTGCGCGCGTCGGCGGCGTTGTCGATCGGCTCGGCGAAGTCGAAGCGGAGGATGCGGCCGTCGGTGCGCAGGTCGAAACCGTCGCCGTCGATACCGATCATCGTGGCTTGATCCGGCGCGACGCCGTGGAAGTGCAGGCAATAATCCAGCAGGGCGTCGGCATGGTCGCTGTTCATATGATCGAGGATGCCGGTCTCGGCTTCGGTCAGCGTGTTGTCAGCGGCCAGATAAGGCCTTGCCTCGAGCCAGTGGATCTTGCCGAAGCCGCCGATGTAGCGGATGCGCTCCGGCTCGATCCGGTAGAAGGCAAAATCGTGCATCGCGAAATAGGTCTCGGCCTTGGGGAAATAGCGTAGATAGCGTGGGCCGAGCGAGTCTTTCTCGGGCAGCCTGGCTGCCTTGCCGACTAGCGTGGCACGGCCGGCCTCCTGCATGTCTTGCGTGAACGGCTGCACGATCAGCGACACCCGCGGGTCGGCCTCGATGTTCTTGGTGTGCTCGGCCAGGGTCGAGATCAGGATCACCGGTCGGCCCTGCTGGTCGAGGATGAAGGGGGTGACCGAGCCGAACGGGTAACCCGCCAGGCGTTGCGACAGCGTGCTCAGCACCCCTTGCTGTTGGCCGCGGACAAAGCGGCGGGCTTCGTTGCCGAGGTCGCTCATGCTAGACGCAATGCAATCTCGGCCAAGCGTTTGCCTTGGGCGAAGGCCAGCTTGCGCTCTTCGTCCGTGATTGGCTGCTTGCCGTCCGGCCCGGCGAAATGCGAAACCCCGTAGGGCGTGCCGCCGGAGCGGGTTTGGTTGAGTTCCGGATTCGAATAAGGCAGGCCGACCATGACCATGCCGTGGTGCATCAGTGGCAGCATCATCGACAGCAGCGTGCTCTCCTGGCCACCGTGCAGGCTGGCGGTGGCGGTGAACACGCAGGCCGGCTTGCCGGCCAGTGCGCTGTTGAGCCAAAGGCCGGAGGTGCCGTCCCAGAAGTACTTCATTGCCGCCGCCATATTGCCGAAGCGGGTGGGCGAACCCAGAGCCAGGCCGATGCATTCGGTGAGGTCGGCATGGCTGACATAGGGCGCGCCCGCGTCCGGCACCAGCTTGGCCGGGCCTTCCGATTCGGCCGCCACCTTGGGTACGGTGCGGATGCGTGCGGCCACGCCGGGCACCGACTCGATGCCGTGGGCGAGATGGCTGGCCAACTGCTTCACCGAGCCGTGCAGGCTGTAGTAGAGAACCAGGATTTCTTTCATATGCGGATGCTAGACAAGTAATTCAGTGTACTTCAGCCGCTGTCCCTCTACCCTAAAGGGCATAAATCCTGGAGGGAGAGGGATGAAAAGCCCTTCTCCCTCCGGGAGAAGGGGTGGGATGAGGGAGCGTATGGCAAGCCGGTACAAGTTCAATAATGAGCGCCAATGCTACCGGATTCCACGCAGGCCTGCCTTCGTGCGTAAAATACCGGCTTTTGCGTAGAGCGGATTCGCTTCATGAACCTGCACGAATACCAAGCCAAGGCGGTGTTGCGCGATTACGGTATCGCTACCCCGCGCGGCGTCACCATTGCCGCTGCGGCCGAATGCGCCGCGGCGGTCGATCAATTGGGCGGTGCGGCCTGGGTGGCCAAGGCCCAGATCCACGCCGGCGGCCGCGGCAAGGCCGGCGGCGTCAAGGTCTGCAAGTCGGTCGATGAACTGACGGCCACGGCCCAGGCCCTGCTCGGCCAGCGTCTGGTCACCTACCAGAACGCGCCGGACGGCCAGCCGGTGAACACCTTGCTGATCGAAGAGACCCTGCCCATCGCGCGCGAGTTGTATCTCTCGATCACTGTCGACCGCGCGGCCGAGCGCATCGGCATCGTCGCCTCTGCCGCCGGCGGCATGGATATCGAAGAGGTCGCCGCCCGCGAGCCGGAGAGGATACTGCGCGAGACGGTGAATCCGGTCACCGGGCTGATGGATTACCAGGGCCGCAACCTGGCCTTCGGTCTGGGCCTCGCGGGCGAGCAGATCGCCGCTTTCGTCAAGCTGCTGAAAGGTTTCTACCGCGTCTTCATCGACAAGGACCTGGCGCTCTTGGAGATCAATCCGCTCATCGTCACCACCGACGGCCGGCTGCTGCCGCTCGACTGCAAGATGGGTGTCGACGACAACGCCTTGTATCGGCAGAAGGCCCTGGCCGAGCAGGCCGACATGAGCCAGATCGACCCCAAGGAGGCCGAGGCCCACGCCCACAACGTCAACTACATCGCGCTCAACGGCAACATCGGCTGCATGGTCAACGGCGCCGGCCTGGCCATGGCGACCATGGACCTGATCAAGCTGTCCGGCGGCATGCCGGCCAACTTCCTCGATGTCGGCGGCGGCGCCACGGCGGAGACGGTGGCCCAGGCCTTCCAGATCATCCTGGCCGATAGTAACGTGAAGGCGGTGCTGATCAACATCTTCGGCGGTATCGTCCGCTGCGACCTGATCGCCGAGGGCATCATCCAGGCGGTGAAGGAAGTCGGCGTCAAGGTGCCGGTGGTGGTGCGGCTGGAAGGCACCAATGCCGACAAGGGCCGCGAGCTCTTGGCCAACTCGGGTCTTGCCATCATCGCGGCGAACGATCTGACCGAAGCGGCCAAACGCGCAGTGGAGGAGGCGAAATGAGCATCCTCATCAACAAGAACACCAAGGTCATCTGCCAGGGCTTCACCGGCAAGCAGGGCAGCTTCCATTCCGAGCAGGCCATTGCCTATGGCACGCAAATGGTCGGCGGCGTCACGCCGGGTAAGGGCGGCCAGACCCATCTGAACCTGCCGGTGTTCAACACCGTGCGCGATGCCGTGCGTGCGACCGGTGCCAACGCCAGCATGCTCTATGTGCCGGCGGCCTTCGCCGCCGACGGCATCCTGGAGGCGGCCGATGCCGGCGTCACAGTGATCGCCTGCATCACCGAGGGCATCCCGGTGCGCGACATGATCAACGTCAAGGCTGCGCTCAAGGCCAACGGCGCCAAGCTGATCGGCCCCAACTGCCCGGGCCTGATCACGCCGGGCGAGTGCAAGATCGGCATCATGCCCGGTTTCATCCACAAGCCGGGCAAGGTCGGCATCGTCTCCCGCTCCGGCACGTTGACCTACGAGGCGGTGTGGCAGACCACCAATCTCGGCCTGGGCCAGTCTACTTGCGTCGGCATCGGCGGCGACCCGATCAAGGGCCTCGACTTCATCGACTGCCTGGAGATGTTTCAAGCGGATGCCCAGACCGAGGCGATCATCCTGGTCGGCGAGATCGGCGGCGCGGCGGAAGAGGCGGCGGCCGAATACATCAGTGCCCACGTGAAGAAGCCGGTGGCGGCCTACATCGCCGGCCTTACCGCGCCCAAGGGCAAGCGCATGGGCCATGCCGGGGCGATCATCGCCGGCGGCAAGGGTACGGCCACCGAGAAGATCGCGGCGCTGGAAAAAGCGGGCGTCGTGGTGGCGCAGTCGCCAGCCGGGTTGGGCGCGGCGGTGGCGGAGGCGATGCGCCGCTGAGATCGAGGCGATACGTCAAAATAGAAACGGCAGGCCACGCCTGCCGTTTCTATTTGTGCCGATGCAAACCGAGTTCGTTGGCGAACGGGTGCGCCCGCATATGGAAGGCGACCGGCCCGTCCTCTTCGGCGTGGATGAATTGATGGACGAAGGGGTCGCGCGATTCCAGCATGTCCTTGGCCGGGCCTTCGGCCACGACCACGCCGCCGTCGATGAAGTAGACGTAGTCGACCACCTTCAGCGATTCCGAGATGTCGTAGGTGACCACGATGGAGGTCACGCCCAGCGCGTCGTTCAGGTTGCGGATCTTGTTGGCGATGACGTTGAGCGAGATCGGGTCGAGGCCGGCGAAGGGCTCGTCGTACATGATCAGCATCGGGTCGAGCACGGTGGCACGGGCCAGGGCGACGCGCCGCTCCATGCCGCCCGATAATTCGGCCGGCATCAAGCCATGGGCGCCGCGCAGGCCGACCGCGTGCAGTTTCATCAACACCAGATCGCGGATCATCGCTTCCGGCAGGTCGGTGTGCTCGCGCAGCGGAAAGGCCAGGTTGTCGTAGACCGACAGGTCGGTGAACAGGCCGCTGACCTGGAACATCATGCCCATCTTGCGCCGCAGCTCGTACAGCTCGCCGGTGTCGAGCGCATGCACGTCCTGGCCGTCGATGTGGACGCTGCCTTTGCGCGGTTTTTCTTGCCCGGTGATCACGCGCAGCAAGGTACTCTTGCCGCAACCGCTGACGCCGAGGAAGGCGACGATCTGACCGCGGTGGATGCTGAGGTTGATGCCCTTGAGCACGTGGTGGTGGCCGTAGGCGAAGTGCAGGTCCTTGACCTCGACCAGCGGCGTCTCGGTGGCTGCCATGATGATCCTCAATTGCTGTATGGCCAAATTAAACCACTGGCGGGGGTGAAGCGCCATGCCTGCGCGTGCAGTATGATTGCGCCATGACCCGAGTCGATTTCTATTTCAATGCCGACAGCAAGGCCGAGGTGGCGCGCAAGGTCGCGGCCAAGGCCTATCAGGCCGGTCAGCGCGCCTTGATCTTCACGGCGGACGAGGCGCTGGCGAACGAGGTGGATGTCGGCCTGTGGACCGCGCAGCAACTATCGTTCATCCCACATGTGCGCTGCGGCCACCCGCAGGCGGGGCAGACGCCGATCCTGATCGGCGCCAGCGACGAGGGCATGGCCGCGCGCGATGTGCTGATCAATCTCGACGATGCCTGGCCGGCGCCGTTCAGCCGGTTCGAACGCTTGATCGAAATCGTCACGCGCGACGAGGGCGACCGGGAAAAGGCGCGCGAACGCTACCGCTTTTACCAGGAGCGGGGCTATCCTTTGCACAAGGTAGACCTCGAGCGGAAATAGCCATGGCCGAGCAAAACAACAGCGACTTCTTTGGCGAGATTTCCGCCCTCTACGGCAAGATGGACAAACTGTTGGACAAGCGCGGCCCGGATGCGCTGGTCGAGCATATGCCGGCCGCGCCGGAGGCTGCCGACTTTCCGTGCTTGACCGATGTGGTCGAGCCCGCACCAGCGAAATCCGCCTCGACCAAATCCGGCTCGGCCAAACCCACCCCCCAGCAGGTCGCAACCGAAGCGGCGGGCATCGAGCCCTCGCCGGAACTCATGGCGGCCATCGAGGCTCGTTTGCGCGACCTCCTGGCCCGGCATCAGCAGGAAGTGGACGAGGCGGTGCGCCGCATCGTCCAGGAAGAGCTGGCCCGGCGCGGCAAGTAGGCCGGTCAGCCCGACATCCCTTATAATTCAGCCTTTTAGTGCGCCGGCACAGGCCGGCGCCTTTCATTTTCGGCAGGCACCATGGAATTCAAAAAGCGCGAGCTCGCCAAGAGCTTCGAACCCCACGAGATCGAGAAACACTGGTACCAGACCTGGGAGCAGTCCGGCTGGTTCGGCATGGGCCGGCAAGAGGCCAAGCCCTTCTACTGCATCATGCTGCCGCCGCCCAACGTCACCGGCACCCTGCACATGGGCCACGCCTTCCAGCACACCCTGATGGATGCGCTGACCCGCTACCACCGCATGCAGGGCGACAACACCCTGTGGCAGCCGGGCACCGACCACGCCGGCATCGCCACCCAGATCGTGGTCGAGCGCCAGCTCGATGCCCAGAAGGTCTCCCGTCACGACCTCGGTCGCGAGAAGTTCCTGGAGAAGGTATGGGAGTGGAAGGAGCATTCCGGTTCCACCATCACCCGCCAGATGCGCCGCCTGGGTACTTCGCCCGATTGGTCGCGCGAGCGCTTCACCATGGACGAGGGCCTGTCCCATGCGGTGACCGAGGTCTTCGTCAAGCTCTACGAAGAGGGCCTGATCTATCGCGGCAAGCGCCTGGTCAACTGGGACCCGGTGCTGCAGACCGCGGTGTCCGACCTGGAGGTGGTGAGCGAAGAAGAAGACGGCTTCATCTGGGAGATCAGCTATCCCCTGGAAGACGGCAGCGGCATGCTCACCGTCGCCACCACCCGGCCGGAGACCCTGCTCGGCGACACCGCCGTCGCGGTGAACCCCGAGGACGAACGCTACCGGCACCTGGTCGGCAAGAGCGTGCGCCTGCCCATCGCCGAGCGCAGCATCCCCATCATCGCCGACGATTACGTCGACCGCGAGTTCGGCACCGGCGTGGTCAAGATCACCCCGGCCCACGACTTCAACGACTGGCAGGTCGGTCAGCGGCACAAGTTGCAGGCGATCAGCGTGCTGACCCTGGACGCCAAGATGAACGACTTCGCCCCGGCCGAATACCAGGGCCTGGACCGCTACGACGCGCGCAAGCGGATACTGGAAGAGCTGCAGCAGAAAGGCTTGCTGGTCTCGGCCAAACCGCACAAGCTGATGATCCCGCGTGGCGACCGCACCCATGCCGTGATCGAGCCGATGCTCACCGATCAGTGGTTCATGAGCATGGAAGGTCTGGCCAAGCAGGCGCTTTCTGTGGTCGACAGCGGCGAGCTCAAGTTCGTGCCGGAGAACTGGACCACCACCTACCGCCAGTGGCTGGAGAACATCCAGGACTGGTGCGTGTCGCGTCAACTGTGGTGGGGCCACCGCATCCCGGCCTGGTACGACGAGAATGGCCAGGTCTATGTCGCTCGCACCCTGGAAGCGGCGCAGAGGCAGGCCGGCGACGGCGCGGTGCTGAGCCAGGACAACGACGTGCTCGACACCTGGTTCTCCTCCGCCCTGTGGCCCTTCTCGACTTTGGGCTGGCCCAACGACACCTGGGAGCTGAAAAACTATCTGCCGACCTCGGTGCTGGTCACCGGCTTCGACATCATCTTCTTCTGGGTCGCCCGCATGGTGATGATGTCGCTGCATTTCACCGGCAAGGTGCCGTTCCGCGAGGTCTACGTCACCGGCCTGGTACGCGACGCCCACGGCAACAAGATGTCCAAGTCCAAGGGCAACGTGCTCGATCCGATCGACTTGATCGACGGCATCGCCTTGGACGATCTGGTGGCCAAGCGCACCACCGGCCTGATGAACCCCAAGCAGGCCGAGAGCATCGCCAAGACCACCAAGAAGGAATTCGTCGAGGGCATCCCCAGCTTCGGCACCGATGCCCTGCGCTTCACCTTCGCCTCGCTCGCCACCCACGGCCGCGACATCAAGTTCGACCTGCAGCGCTGCGAGGGTTACCGCAACTTCTGCAACAAGCTGTGGAACGCCACCCGCTTCGTGCTGATGAACTGCGAGGGTCAGGACGTCGGCCAGGACGAAGCCCTGCCGCTGGAATACAGCTTCGTCGACCGCTGGATCATCGGCCGGCTGCAAGAGGCCGAGGCCGCCGTGCGCGAAGGCTTCGACCAGTACCGCTTCGACATGGCCGCCCGTGCCATCTACGAATTCGTCTGGGACGAGTATTGCGACTGGTATCTGGAACTGGCCAAGACCCAGATCGCCAACGGTTCCGAGGCGGCGCAGCGCGCCACCCGCCGCACCCTGGTGCGCGTGCTCGAGGTGGTGCTGCGCCTGGCCCATCCCATCATCCCCTTCATCACCGAAGAGCTGTGGCAGACGGTGGCGCCGCTGGCCAATCAACAGGGCCAGAGCATTATGCTTGCCGACTACCCGGCGCCGAATCCGGGCAAGATCGACGCGGCGGCCAATAGCGAAATGGCCACGCTCAAGGCCCTGATCAACGCCTGCCGCAACCTGCGCGGCGAGATGGGCCTGTCGCCGGCGCAGAAGGTGCCGCTGATCGTCGAGGGCGATGCCGAGCGCGTCTCTGTCTACGCCCCCTACATGCAACTGCTCGCCCGGGTGTCCGAGGTGCAGGCCGTGAGCGCACTGCCCGACAGCGACGCGCCGGTGGCGATCGAGGGCGATTGGCGCCTGATGCTCAAGGTCGAGATCGACCGCGCCGCCGAGATCGCCCGCCTGGACAAGGAGATCGCCCGCCTCACCGGCGAGATCGCCAAGGCCAAGGGCAAGCTCGGCAACAGCAGCTTCGTCGACAAGGCCCCGGCCGCCGTGGTCGAGCAGGAAAAGAAGCGTCTGGCCGATTTCGTCGCGACGCTGGACAAGGTGCAGGCGCAGCGTACGCGCCTCGGCTAGTGGGTTGAAATGAGTCGCTGGTGGCGGGATATTCAGCAAGCCTTGGGCGACCGCCACTTCTGGGCGCTGTTCGGCTGGAGTTTGCTGGCCTTATGTGCCTTCGGTTATCTGTTTTGGATGGCGATCAAAGTGGCGAAAAATTTTTCGTTGGTAGACCCCATCCTGTGCGGCGCGGCGCAAACCGAGTGGCGGGTTTTGTCCTTGATCTTGTTGGGGCCTTTCTTCGCCGTCGGCGTATTGTCCGCTATCGGCGAGCTGTGGAATGTCCTCAGTCTGCGGCGTAGGGGACGGCGTGCCCGTCTCACCGGTTTTGCCGGCTATGCCGTACTGACTTTTGTCTTAGGGAATGCACTGTTGTTGGCCTTGAGTTGTTAAGGGCGCGACCACCCGGCCGACGATGAGGATGAGCTGTTTATACTAGGCCAATTGACCGAGGGTTATAACCAACGTGATAATCGATCACCCCGTCTTGGGATGCGCGCCGAATGGTTTTTTCATGTCAGGTACAAGTTCCAGCGTCAGCAGGCATGCGGTACCTCAACTGATCGGCTAGCCGCGCCCCGTTTCTATTCATGATCTTCGATATTCTCTCTGTTGGTTTGGTCGCGGTCGGAGGCGTTTGCCTGGCCTTTGCCCTGCCGCTGGCCAACGAGATTCGCACCGATCAAGTCGCCCAACCTGGACGTACCTGGGCCTTCCTGGCCCTGATGGTGGCCGGTTTCATCGCGGGTTATGTGGCCTTTGCGGCCATTCTGCTGCTCAGGCCGACCTCGGGCACCGATCTACTGCTATCGATGATCTTGTCCGGTGGCGGCGCCTTCGTGTTGATCGTGATGCGCAAGAGTGCATCGACCGTGGGCGAGATCAAGCGCATCGCCGCGCTGGAGCGGCACCGCGCTCTGCACGACGACTTGACCGATCTGCCGAACCGGGTATCGATCCGCGATCACATCCGTAAGGCGGTGCAGCAGGCGACCGGCTCCGGCGAGCAAGTCGCCGTGCTGGTCATGGACGTCGACCGCTTCAAGGAGATCAACGATACCCTCGGTCATCACATCGGCGACCTGGTGTTGAAGCAGATGGCCGAGCGCTTGCGTGCCACCCTAGGGGAAAAAAATGCCATCGCGCGCCAGGGCGGCGACGAGTTTGTCGCCGTGTTGCCAGACCTGGGGCAGGATGCGGCGGTCGCATTGTGCAAACGCATCATTCCCGAGATGGAGCCGGCATTCCATGCCGACGGCCATAATCTGGTCGTCGGCATCAGCATCGGTATCGCGGTTTATCCCGCCCACGGCAGCGACGCCGAGAGCCTGTTGCAGCGGGCTGACGTGGCCATGTATGTCGCTAAGCGCAGCAACAGCGGTTATGCCGTCTACGATCCCAAGCAGGACACCTATACGCTGAGCCGCCTGACCATGGGCGCGCATATGCGCGATGCAATCAAAAATGGCGAGATGGTGCTGCACTACCAGCCCAAGATCGACATTCCCACCGGCCAGATCATCTCGGTCGAGGCGCTGGTGCGCTGGAATCGGCCGGGCCATGGCATGGTCTCGCCGGAAGAGTTCATCCCCTTGGCCGAGGAGACCGGGCTGATCCGGCCATTGACCACCTATGTGCTGAATGCCGCCTTACGCCAGGCCGAGGTGTGGCGTAACGAAGGTGTCGACATCGAGATGGCGGTGAACATCTCGACCAAGAGCTTTTGGGACGGCGACTTCGTTGATATGGTGCAGAAGACCTTGCTGCAGACGAATACGCCGCCTTCGCGTTTGGCCTTGGAGATCACCGAGAGCAGTTTGATGGAAGACCCGGTACGGGCCTACGAGATCATTTCCGAGCTGAGCGCGTTGGGCGTGCAGTTCTCCATCGACGATTTCGGCACCGGCTATTCCTCGCTGGCCTATCTGAAGCAACTGCCGGCGAACAAGATCAAGATCGACAAGTCCTTCGTGATGGACATGACCACCGACGACAACGATGCGGTCATCGTGCGCGCGATCATCGACCTCGCCCACAACATGGGGCGCGAGGTTGTGGCCGAGGGCGTCGAGTCGAAGGATGCCTACGATCTCTTGGAGATATTGGGCTGTAATTTCGGCCAAGGCTTCCATATCTGTCGGCCCTTGCCCGCAGAGGATATCGGCCCCTGGATCAAGGGCGGTTGGTGCCCGGTGCCGCGCTAGTTTTTGTTTTGCCAGCGCGCGGCGGCCGCGTCATCGGACTCGCGCGCCTCCACCCAACGCTCGCCTTGCGGCGTAAGCTCTTTCTTCCAGAACGGCGCCTGGGTCTTCAGGTAGTCCATGATGAACGCGCAGGCGGCGAAGGCGTCTTGCCGATGGCCTGAGGCTACCGCGACCAGCACGATGGGCTCGGTCGGCTTCAGTTCGCCGACGCGGTGGATCACCGTGCAGTCGAGCATCTCCCAGCGCGACTTCGCCTCGTCGACGATCTTCGCCAGCGATTTCTCGGTCATGCCCGGATAGTGCTCCAGCGTCAGCGTGGCGACGCCGTCGCCCTCGTTGGTGTCGCGCACCAGGCCGAGAAAGGTCGCCACCGCGCCGACCTTGGGGTTGGCGGCGTAGAGCGCGGCGACCTCGGTGCTGAGATCGAAGGGCTGGGTCTGAACTTGGATTTTCATTGCAAAGCCCTTTTTAACCGCCAAGGACGCAAAGGACACGAAGTTTGATCGCGCCTGGTTTTTTCTTTCCGTCCTTGGCGTACTTTGCGGTAAACAATGACTTAGCCCCCTGTCACCGGCGGGAAGATCGCCACTTCGTCGCCGTCCTTCAGCGCGGTAGTCAAGGCGGTCATATCCTGGTTCACCGCCAGCCGGTAGGCGCGGCCCTCGGCCAGTTCGTTTGCCCAGTTACCGCCGCGGGCGCGCAGCCAGGCGACGAGTTCGCCCACGGTTTGCACCTCGGCAGGCAAGTCGGCCACTTCCGAGCCGGTGCCGAACTGCTCGCGCAGGCGGGCGAAGTAGAGCAGGGTAATCCGCATCATTTCAGCAACTCCGAAAGCGGCCAGAAGCGCACGGCGTCGCCCTCGTGCACGGTGTGGCCGGCCTCGATGTCGACCAGGCCATCGGCCCAGGCGGCCGAGGTGAGCACGCCCGAGCTCTGGTTGGGGTAGAGCACGGCGCGGCCGTTCTCGACCCTGGCCCGCAGGAACTCGCGGCGCTGGCCCGGCCGCTTCCAGTCGAACGCCGCCGGCACGCTGAAGCCGAGTGGCGCGGTATCGGCCGCGCCCATGCGCGCGAGCAGAAAGGGCCGTACGAACAGGCAGAACACGACGAAGGCCGAGACCGGGTTGCCCGGCAGGCCGAGAAAATCACAATCGCCGATCTGGCCGTAGACCAGGGGTTTACCCGGCTTCATCGCCACCTTCCACATCTCGATCCGGCCCAGCTTTTCCACCGCGGCCTTGACGTGGTCCTCCTCGCCGACCGAGACGCCGCCGCTGGTGATCACCACGTCGGCGTGGCGCGTGGCCTGCTCCAGCGCATCCACCGTGGCCTCGAAATCGTCGCTCACGATGCCCAGGTCCTGCACTTCGCAGCCCAGGCCCTGCAGCAGGGCGAGCAGGGTGGCGCGGTTGGAGTTGTAGATCTGGCCGACTTTCAGCGGATGGCCGGGCAGCACGATCTCGTCGCCGGTGAAGAACAGCGCCACCTTCAGCCGGCGATGCACGGTCAATTGAGTGGCGCCGACCGAGGCGGCGACGCCGAGCTTCGCCGCATTCAAACGCTCGCCGGCATGCAGCACGGTCTGGCCGTCGGCGATGTCCTCGCCGGCGCGCCGGATGTTGGCGCCCGGTTTAGGGGCTTTAAGGATGCGGACATGGTCGTCCTTGGTTTCGCAGTCCTCTTGCATCGCCACGGTATCGGCGCCCTCGGGCACGGGCGCGCCGGTGAAGATGCGGGCGGCGGTGCCGAGCGTGAGCGGGTGGCCGAGCTGGCCGGCCGGGATGCGCTGGGCCACGTGCAGCCACTTGTCC
>JAJZTV010000023.1 GCA_021847385.1 Pseudomonadota bacterium
GCGACGCCTTTGATGTCCGCCGATTGGGCCACTCAGGCTTGCCAGCAATGGAACAAGACACCCGCCCTGACCGACGAACTGGCTGGCAGCTGGATCAAGAACGATGGCGGCCGCGGCTATAAGATCGTGCAGATGTACCGCACCGATTGCGGCCCCGCCACCAAGGTGGAAATCAAAATTCAGCCGCAAAACGGCAAGGCCATGTGTACCTACGGTGGCAAGGTACAAACCGCCAGCCTAAGCGACAGCAAAGACTACGTCATGTACGCCCCGACCAAGACCTGGAAGGAAATGGGCGCTGGCGAATACGGCCCCAAGGGCGGCATGTTCTTCCATAGCTTCCGCTTCGATGGCCCCAGCGCCGAGGCCATGGGCGTGATGGGTGCCTTCGAGGCCTTCGTGCTCTTCCCGGGCAAAATCCCCGGCGAAGATGCCTGCCCGACTAAATAAGCCCTTCCCACTCACAAAAAAGCCCGCTTGAGCGGGCTTTTTTGTTGATTTGCCTTATTTGCTCTTCATCACCCACACCCCATGCCATTCACCTTCCGGCGGTTCGGCCTTGAGGTGTTCGCAGCGCTCCAGGAACAATTTGGCCCCCTTGTCGGCCGGGTTCAACTCCAGGCACTGCGCGAAGGCGGTGTGCGCCTTATCCCACTGGCCATGGCGGTAGGCCAACAAGGCCTCTTTGAAAATCTGCAGTGACTCGGCGATGTTGGGGAAGCTCGTCTCGTCGTGATAGTCGAGAATCTCGTAGATGCTCACCGGCTGGGTCTTGCCCTTGACCACCACGTAGTCGATCTCGCGCGCTCGGTAGGTACCCTTGAGTTGCTTGAAGGTGGTCTCCGACACCAGTATCTGCGCACCGTATTCCTTGCAGGCGCTCTCCAGGCGGGAGGCCAGGTTGACGCCGTCGCCGATGACGGTGAAGTCCATGCGCTTGGGCGAGCCGATGTTGCCGGACACCACCGTGTCGGTGTTGATGCCGACGCCGATATTGACCGGTAGTTTCTCCTGGCTGGCGCGCTGGGCATTCCAGCCATGCAGCACTCGGATCATGTCGATCGCGCAGCGCACGGCGCGGTCCTCGTCGCTTTCGCTGTCGCCCAGGATGCCGAAGCTGGCCATGATCGCATCGCCGATGAACTTGTCGAGCATGCCGCCCTCGCGCTGCAGGCAATCCACCATCAGCGTGAAGTACTCGTTGAGCAGGCTGACCGTGCCCTGGGCACCGAGCTTCTCGGTGATCGTGGTGAAACCGCGAATGTCCGAGAACAGCACGGTGGCGCTCACGCTCTGGCCACCCAAGAGATCGGCGCCGCTGGCCAGCAGCTTGTCCGCCACATTGGGGTCCATGTAGCGCGACATGGTGGACTTCATCCGTTTTTCGCTGGTAATGTCCTCGAACATGATCATCGAGCCCAGGTGTTTGCCATCGATGCTATTGAGCGGATAGGCCGTCACGTTCACCGACAGCTTGTCGCCGGCCACCTCCAGTTCGCCGTCGACCACATAGACCGGACCGCCCACCTCGGTGGCTTCGGCCAATTTTTCGAGAATCCAGGCATTGCCGCCGGTAAAATATTCGGTAGCGGCATGCTGCAATAGATCCTTGGCTTCGACCTGGAGGATGCGCAGACCGGCTTGGTTGCAGGTCACGATCTTGCCCGCGTCGTCCAGGGTCAGCACACCGGACGACATGCTTTCCAGCATCGATTCGTTGTAATTCTTGATGTTCTGCACATTGGCGAACAGGGTCGCGTTCTCCAGCGCGATCGACACCTGCGCCGTAAACGCCCTGAGCCGCGACTCGTCCTCGTCGGTGAAGGTGCCGCCGCGCTTGTTCAGTGCCTGGGTCACGCCGATGATCTTGCCGGCCTGGTTCACTACCGGCACGCAGAGGATCGAGCGCGTGAAGAAGCCGGTTTGCTTGTCGAAGGCCGGATTGAAGCGCAGGTCGGCGTAGGCATAGGGGATGTTGATGGTCTGGCCGGCGGTGAACACCGCACCGGCAATGCCCAAATGGTTGGGGAAGCGTATCTGCTGCTTGCCCAGGCCCTGGCCGACCTCCGACCACAACTCGTTGGTCTTCTCGTCGTTCAGGAACAGGGTCGAACGCTCGGCATTGAGCATGCGCGTCACTTCGAGCATGACTTTTTGCAGCAGCGAGCCGATCTTGATATCGCGCGTCACCTCGGTCACGACATTCAGGAACTCCATCTCGCGCCGGCGCCGGACCTGCATCTCCTCGACGAAGCGCACCGCCTGCAGGGCATGCGAGGTCTGCGTCGCCAAGTCCTGCAGGAGATTCAGATCATCGCGGGTGAACCGCCCCTTCTTCTTATTGAGCACCTGGGCGATGCCGATGACCTCGCCCTTCGCCGTATGCATCGGCACGCACAGCATGGAATGGGTCACATAGCCGGTCTGCTGGTCGACCGCCTGATTGAAGCGCGGATCGGTATAGGCGTCGTGGATGATTTCCGGCTCGTCGTGGCTGAATACATAGCCAGCAATACCGGTGTTGCTGAGCATCCTGATTTCGCGTTGCAGCGCCCCCTGCGCCACACGCGAATACAATTCCCCCGTGCTGGCATCGTGCAGAAAGATCGTGCCCCGTTCGGCGTTGAGTTTCTCGACGGCGATGTCGACAACGGCGCTGAATACCTGATCCAGCGATTGCAGCGTGGCGACCTTGCGCGTCACCCCGAGCAGGAATTCGGAACGGGCCAGGCGCTTGCGCAAGGCACGGTCGCTCGCGGCCGGGTTCGGCGAACTTTTCTCTGTCCGCCGCCCTCTATCGGCCGCGGTCTTGCGTGGCTTCTTATCGCTGTCCATTGTTCTTCATCGTCTCAATTTGATCGCGCAAAACCGATGCCGTCGCCCGCAACTGCGCCAGCTCCTGTTGCAGCAAGCTGACCGCCTGCTGCCGCTCATTGGCCGCTTCCACATCCTTGCGCTCAAGCGCATCGCGTAGCGCACTGGCCCCCTCGCGTAGCTGGACGATCTCGGCATTGGCCGCCTTGACCGCTTCGTTGACCATCGCTTCGGCGGCCGCCTGCGCCTTCTCCAGCTCATCACGCAGTGCGGCTATCGTCTGCCGCAACTGCGTGATTTCCGCCTGCGAGGCGGCTACCGCGCGCTGAATCTCATCTTGATGATTCGCCGCCTGCACTTCCAGGCGATCGCGCATCGCCGCCATGCTGCGTTGCAGCTCGCGCAATTCGGCCTGAAGGCGATCATCCTCGGCCAGGGTTTCTTGTTGCCGCAGCTGCGCCAGTTCGGAAGGCGTCATCGAACGGCAACGCGGGCGTAGGTTTTCGACGACCCGGCCGTACGAGCCTTCCGCGGTCGGACAGACCAACTCTGCCCTGCCATCCGGCCTGGCCCGATAAAACCGATCGGCCGCCTCGAGACACGGTAGGTAATCGCCCGCCACATCTTCGAATAGATTGACCCGGAACAGCAGTTCGCCTTGATCGTGGTCGGCGCCTGCGCTGATGCTGTGATAACCCGCCTTGGCGTAGACGAAGTGGTCCCCCGCCTCATGCCTGTAGCCGGCGAAAAACCGGCCATCGTGCCTCAGGTAGACATCCGCATCGAGCGGCCAGCATGCACCGTCTCGGCCCACTTCGACAAAGCTGTCATTTTCGACCTTGTAACGCTTGCCCGACTTGATCAGTTTCCAGCCGACGACCGTGAACCGGTCAGGCGAATGGCTAAGCAAAGTCCGCTTCGGATCGAGCGTGGTGTCGGCAAGACCATGGTATTCCGTGTGCACCACGCCGAAGCGACCGGTAACGTCATGCACCACGGCCGCGCCGTCAAAGGCCTTGACCGCTTCTTCATAGCGCGCTCGGCTCCAGGTGCGTTCGATGTAATCGTTGATGTCACCGATCAGGACATCCGCGGCCAAAAAGGCTTTGCTGCTCAGGTCGAATTTTGGCGTACGCTTGTCGGCATAGAGCGACTGCCACAGCGGCAGGTTGTGCATGGTGTCCGAACTGAAGATGAGCTTTTCGCCGCCTGACTCGATCACCAGACCAAAATTGGGCAAACCGTGCCAGACCGGGGCATTGATGATGTTGATGGTATAGCCGTCCCCGACCAGGGCGCGCGGGTCGGGCTCGTAGAACGCTGGGGCGGAAAACGGGTAGTACGTCTCCGGCTCCACCCATTCTCCGCTGTCCGGATCGCAAAACAGCAGGCGCGGACTGCCGGTTTTGGCACTCACCACGACCTTGGCGCGATCCGGCGCAACCCGCTTGCCCCGACTATCGACCACCCGCCAGCCACCCTCCTGCATGACGATGCGGTAACGCGCACGCGGTCCGATGGGCACATGCTCGGCATAGTCCTCGTAAGCGATGTCCACTACGCGCTTGGATGTTGCATCCAGGCTTTTGTTGAGCGCCGCGCCCGAGCTGGACTTCACCTCTTCGGCAACGGTATCGGTGGTGATGAGCTTGACCCGCCGTCTCAGCGACGGGGTATACATATACTGCAGTGCGAGATCGGTAAACCAACGTTTATGGTCATCGTGGCAGTGGGTGACAATCACGCCGGAGAGTTGGCCGAGGCCCTCTGCTCCGATCTGCTGGAAAAACGGCGCCCCCAAATCGATCAGGTAATTGTCCCCGTTCACGAAGACCTGATAGCCGATGCCCTTACCCGGTTCGGCAAATGGGCCGTAATCCCCCAGAACCAATATCTCAATGCCACCTGCCATACAGACGCCTCAGATACGAACCGGCCCGATTTTTGAAAGCCCCTTCCGGGGATAGTCGCGCTTGCTGCCAAGCAAGCTCGCCGCGTTTCAATAATAGTGCGGATTATTGCAGTTGCGGCGCCCCTTGTTCGGCCGGGAAGCCCGAACGAATCTCTTCCGGCGTCGCATCGCGCACCGACAGGATATCGACCACGCAGGTCGCATGCTGGCCAGCCAGCGGGTGATTGGCATCCAAGGTCACCTTGCCATTTTCGATGCGAACCACGCGGAAGGTCATCACCTCGCCCTGGTCGTTCTGCGCCTCGGCCTCGCCGCCTAAGCGGCGCAGTTGCGGCGGCACATTGGCCAGATCCTCGACGAGGATCAGGCTGGGGTCGGGCTGACCGAAGCCTTCTTCCGGCGTCAGATCGACCTCGACCCGCTCGCCCACCCCATGGCCTTCCAGGCTACGCTCGATCTTCTCGAATAGGCCGCTGCTGGCACCATGGACATAACCGGTCGGCATGTCGTTCTGGCCCATCACCTGGCCATTCTGGTCGAGCACGGAATAGGTCATGAACACAACCTTGTTCTTGGCTACCACCTCGTCACTCATGATCCACTCCGCGCCTAAAAAGGGGGCATTCTAGCAAATATGCCGATCAGCCCTGGCCGCGGCGCATGGCTCCGCCCGCCTCGGCCGCTCCACCGCCGCTGCTGATCGGCCGGTCCAAGTCGGTCGGCGCATCAAGGCCGAGCAGTCGATAGAGTTGTTTGAGTTTGTTGCGGTAGAGTTGGTCGAAGGCCTGCACGCTGTCGGCCGGGTTGTAATCGCCGAACCACCAGAACCAGTCGGAACTCTCGCAAGACCTCAGGGCCTTCTCGGCCGCCGAACGGCTGCGCGGCGACAGGCTCGGGTCGGCCATGGCTCGGTCATAGGCCAGTTTGGCCTCGCACAATAGGTCCCATGCCCGGTTCTTGGCCGCGTCGCCCATCCAGGTGGTGAAATCGCCATAAACCCAGCTACCGGCCACAAGCTGCCGCAGCTCGCCGACGCCGTTGCCTTTCAGTTCCAGATATTCGGCAAAGGTCGTCGTGCGGATAGCCGCGTGGTCGGCCAAGGCTTGGTACAGCTCGGACAGGAAATGAAAGCCGTTGTAGGGATAGAACTCCCAGGCATTCTCGCCGTCCAGGATCACCGACACCACCGCCTCGCCCTGCGTTTCGCGGCGAATGGCCTCCAATTGATGCAAGAAATGGCGTACCGCGTCGCTCGCCCACCAATCCTTGTATTCGAAGCCGATCAAGTCGGACAGATGATCGTCGCGAAAGAAGCAGGCCGTTCCGCAGCCGTTTACGCGGTAGGGTCGATAGGCCCATTTGGCTTTATCGGCCAGATCGATCCCATCGGCCGTCAAGCTATGGCGCAACACGCCTTCGCCGCTGGCCGCCCAGCGTAGCCCGGCTTCGGCGAAGAGGCGCAGCACGGGCTCGGATACCCCGCCCTCCGCCGGCCAAAAGCCGGCCGGCCGGACACCGAAGTGGCTGCGGTGGCTGTCCAAGGCCGCCTGCACATGGGCCTGGACACGTACCGCGCCGCCGGGATACGCCGCATGCCCAGGCAAGGGCGAATCCGGCTTGGCCTGGCGGGCCGCCTGGAAATCGATCAGCAGCGGCGACAGCGGATGGCTATG
Organism: Pseudomonadota bacterium; assembly: GCA_021847385.1. GTDB lineage: Bacteria > Pseudomonadota > Gammaproteobacteria > Burkholderiales > Thiobacillaceae > Sulfuritortus. The sequence goes on from JAJZTV010000023.1 coordinate 6,400, forward strand.
CGGGGTGCTGGATAGCTCCACTTGGCCGCGTTCGGCCAGTGCGCGGTAGCGCGGCAGCAAACCGGCGATCACCTCGCCGATCACGCCAAAGAGCGCCTGCCGATCGGCCGGGCTGAAACCGTGGCCCTTTTGCATCAACGACAAGATCGACGGATAGGCCCGACGCACGGTCTCGCCGGTCCATGCCAAGTGATACCAAGTCACCAGATCGGCGAAATATTGCTCGGACAGATAAGCCAAGCCGACGCCGTTGCCCTTCATCGCCTCAAAGTAACGCTGCAGCAAGCGGTAGGCCGGAAACGGCTCGAGCATGGTCGCCTGATTCAGCCTGAAACAGGCCTCGAGCAAGGCCAATTTCTGTTCTTCGGGCAAGCGCCCCAGATCCGGCTCGATCAACCAAGCCAGCACAGGGTCACGCGGGTGGCCGCTGGCGAACTGACTGGCATAGTCGTCCAACTGTTCGACCAGACTGGGCACGAAATTGACCACGGCGCGGACATTCGGCGCCGCTTCGAGATGCGCGGCCATGTCGGCGTAGTCCTTCAAGGCATGCAGATAGGTCCAGGGCAGGCGGTAGTCGCCCTGTTCGGTGCGGTAGTCCGGCTGGTGAAAATGCCAGCAAAGAACCAAATGCAGCATAGACGCGCCCGGCTAACTGAATGATCGGCGCGTATTAACGCACATGATGGATGTGCTGATTCAACATCTCCGCGGTCACCAAGGTCACGCCGCGTTCGGTCACGAAGAACCGCTTCTCGTCTTCCGCGCGATTGATGCCGATCGCCATGCCCGGTGGAATCTTGCAGCCGCGATCGATGACCGCCTTCTTGATGACGGCCCCCTCGCCGATGCGGACGCTGGGCAGCACCACCGCCTCTTCCAGATAGGCGCCCTCGGCGACGTGGACATTGGAAAACAGCACGGAGCGGCGCACGATGGCGCCGCTGATGATGCAGCCGCCCGACACGGTGGAATCGACCGCCATGCCGCGGCGGTTGTCGTCGTCGAACACGAACTTGGCCGGCGGCAACTGTTGTTGGTCGGTCCAGATCGGCCAATCCTTATCGTATAAATTCAGTTCCGGTGTCACCCGGGCGAGATCGAGATTGGCCTCCCAATATGCATCGACCGTGCCGACATCGCGCCAATAAGGCATCTCGCCCTCGGTGTAGACGCAACTGTCGGAGAAGCTGTGGGCATAGACCCGATAGCCCGATTGCAGCATGTGCGGGATCAGGTTCTTGCCGAAATCGTGCTCCGAGTGGGAATCGTCGGCATCGCGGATCAATTGCTCATAGAGAAAGGACGCATTGAATACGTAGATGCCCATGGAACACAGGGCCGTATCCGGCCTGCCGGGTATGGCCGGCGGGTTGTCGGGCTTCTCGACAAAGGCGATGACGCGGCCCTCATTGTCGACATCCATCACACCGAAGGCCGAGGCCTCCTGAATCGGTAACTCCATGCAAGCCACCGTCATGTCCGCCTCGTTGCGCACATGGTCGGCCAGCATCTCGCCGTAATCCATCTTGTAGATGTGGTCGCCGGCCAGGATCAGCACATACTCCGGCTTGTAGATACGCAGGATGTCGATATTTTGGAATACCGCGTCGGCCGTGCCCTTATACCAGGACTGGTCATCCACCCGTTGCTGCGCCGGCAGCAATTCGATGAATTCGTTGAATTCGCCGCGCAGAAAACCCCAGCCGCGCTGGATATGCTTGATCAACGAATGGGCCTTGTACTGCGTGAGCACGCCGATCCGGCGAATACCGGAATTGATACAGTTCGAGAGCGGAAAATCGATGATGCGGAACTTGCCGCCGAACGGCACCGCCGGCTTGGCCCGCCAATCGGTCAGATGTTTCAACCGGCTGCCACGGCCGCCGGCCAGGATCAGTGCAACGGTATTTTTGGTCAGAACGCTGATGAAACGCGGATATTCCCTTTGCACCTTGAACTTCCCCCAGCCTTGATATGACAAAGTTTTGTAGCCCTCGATCGTTATAATAGTCTCAATCGGTTAATTTGTAGTGACACATGCCATGCTGAAATCCCATCTGGACAAGCTGTGCGCAGCCCGCTGCCACGACCCCTTCGGTCTGCTCGGCTTGCACCGGACCGGCACGCAGCAGACGATCCGGGCCTTTCGTCCCGATGCCGAGTCGATCACGCTGATCTTGCCGCACAGCGAGAGCGCGATGGAGCGCATCGATGCCCGCGGCCTGTTCGAATGGCAAGGCAAGCTCAAGGCCGAGCCCGATCTGCCATCGGGCAAGCCTTACCGGCTGCGTATCGTCGAAGGCGGCCAGACCTTCGAGCAATACGACCCCTATTGCTTCGGTCCCATCTTGACCGAACACGATCTGCATTTGTTCAACGAGGGCCGTTTGCTCGAGGCCTATCAGGCGCTGGGCGCGCATGCCTGTACCCTGCAAGGCGTCGAGGGCGTGCGTTTCGCGGTCTGGGCGCCGAACGCCGAGCGCGTGTCGGTGGTCGGCGACTTCAACCGCTGGGACGGTCGCGTGCATCCGATGCGGGTGCGCGGCGGTTCCGGGGTGTGGGAACTGTTCATCCCGGGCCTGCGTGCCGGCGATCTGTATAAATACGAGATTCGCAATCGCCATAGCGGCGAGATTCGAGTCAAGGCCGACCCGTTCGGCCAAGCCTTCGAGCTGCGGCCGGGCACGGCCGCCTCGGTGGCCACGGCAACCGCCCATGCCTGGCAAGACGATGGCTGGATGCAAGCCCGCGCCGGCCGAGACTGGCTGCATGCACCGATGAACATCTACGAGGTGCATGCCGGTTCCTGGAAGCGCCATTACGACGGCCGCTTCTACAGCTACCGCGAACTGGCCGACACCTTGATTCCCTATGCGCTCGACCTGGGCTTCACCCACATCGAATTCATGCCGCTGACCGAGCACCCGCTCGACGAATCCTGGGGCTACCAGACCACCGGCTACTTCGCACCCACCTCCCGGTTTGGTAGCGCCGACGACCTGCGCGATCTGATCGACCGCTGCCATCAGGCCGGCCTTGGCGTCATCCTCGACTGGGTACCCGGTCACTTCCCGATGGACGGCTGGGCCCTGGCCCGCTTCGACGGTACCGCCCTGTTCGAACACGAGGACCCTCGCTTAGGGCTGCACCAGGACTGGGGCACCCACATCTTCAATTACGGCCGGCGCGAAATCGCCGGCTTCCTGTTGTCGAGCGCCTACTACTGGCTCAAGGAATTCCACATCGACGGCCTGCGGGTCGATGCGGTCGCCTCCATGCTCTACCTCGACTACTCGCGCAAAGAGGGCGAATGGCTGCCCAACAAATTCGGCGGCCGGGAGAATCTGGAGGCCATCGATTTCCTACGCGAAATGAACGTCATGGTGCACGAGCGTTTCCCCGGCGCGCTGACCTTCGCCGAGGAGTCCACCGCCTGGCCGATGGTGTCGCGGCCAGTCTATGTCGGCGGCCTGGGCTTTTCGATGAAATGGAATATGGGTTGGATGAACGACACCCTGAGCTATTTCCAGCTCGACCCGGTCTATCGCCGCTTTCACCACAACCACCTGACCTTCGGCCAGCTCTACGCCTATAGCGAAAACTTCGTGCTGCCGTTCTCCCACGACGAAGTCGTTCACGGCAAACGCTCGCTGCTCGGCAAGATGCCGGGCGACGCCTGGCAGCAGTTCGCCAACCTGCGCTTGCTGCTGACCTATCAATTCACCACGCCGGGTAAGAAACTCAACTTCATGGGCAACGAGTTCGGTCAGGGCCGGGAATGGGCCAGCGGCCAAGAACTCGACTGGGGCCTGCTCGGCACCCACTGGCATGCCGGCGTCCAAACCCTGGTGTGCGACCTCGGCCGGCTCTACAAGAATTGCCCGCCGCTACATGAACTCGATTTCGACCACGCCGGTTTTGCTTGGATCGACTGCCACGATGCCAACCAATCGGTGCTGGCCTTCGTCCGTCGCGACCGGGCCGGCCGCAGCGTCGTCGTCGCACTGAACTTCACCCCGGTGCCGCGCGAGGGCTACCGCATCGGCGTGCCGAGTACCGGCTTCTGGCGCGAGATCTTCAACAGCGATTCGGAGTATTACGGCGGCGGCAACATCGGCAACGGCGCCGGCCTGGTCGGCGAGGACAGCCCCTGGATGGGTTATCCGGCCTCGGTGGTATTGACCCTGCCACCGCTGGGTGGCGTGGTGCTCAGCCTGGACTAAGGCATGTCCGGCTTTACCAGCACATAGCCTTCGACGACTAACGCCCGCCGTCGTACATGCCATTGCCGCCCATCATTTGAATTCTCCCATGCCCCCTGGGTGAGCCGATCCCGCCAATTGGCAAGCGGGCCGGTCCGTTACCGATGCAGTAAGCTCAGTAACCCATCATCCCCCAACCATAGCCGCGCCGCAGCTTGGCCTTCTGCTCATCGGTAAGCAGGGCCTCGGCCTTCTTCTGGATATCGGTGTTCAAGTCGAGCATCTGGCGCTGCAGGCTGGAAAGCTTTTCGTAGGCCTTGTCGATGGCCGCCGAATCGCGTCTGTCCGAGTTGTACAGTTTCTGTTGCTCGTCCACCATCTGGCGCATCAGTTCGAATTGTTTCTTCGCGGCATCGAGCTGAATCTTTTCCAGCTTGCTCCACTGGGCATCGCTCAGACCGGCCATCATCCACGGCCCCATCACGCCCATGCCATAGTTGCCGCTCATCATGCCGGGGCCCATCATGCCGTAGCCGCCATAGCCGCCCATCGTGCCGGGCCCCATACCACCCATCATCCACGGTCCCATCATGCCGTAGCCGCCATAACCACCCATCATGCCCGGTCCATAGCCACCACCATAGCCGCCCATCATGGCGGGACCGTAGCCAGCGCTATAACCGGGGCCAGGGCCATAACCCCCACCCATCATGCCTGGCCCATAACCCGGTCCGCCCCCCATCATCCACATATGGGGCCGTTCCTCATCGGCCAGCGTGGTCATGGAAGCACCTGTCAATACGGCAGCAAGCGCGGAAAGCATGACGACTTCTTTCACTAACTTGTTCATTTGAGGCTCCTTTCATGTTGCAGGAAATTAGAGGAAAACACGGATGATTCACCGCGCCCTCATCCGGAATAGGCCTGAGGATCAGGCCTTGACCAAGTAATTACGCATCATTCCCATGTCCTCGTGTTCGAGGTTATGGCAGTGATAGAGGAACAGTCCCGGGTAGCCGTCGAATCGAATCAGCACATCGACCCGCTCGCCCGGCATCAACAGCACCGTGTCCTTCCAGCCTTCGTCGACATGGCCCTGACTGATGCCAAGCCAGGCCGACTCCGCCGCAGGATGCACACTGCGCTTGAGAATGCGGAACTGCACGCCGTGAATATGGATGGGATGCGGCATGCCGCCCATCATGCCCATCGAGGCCTCGTTGACCAGGCGCCACACCTCGGTCGTGCCCAGGTGCACCACTTCGTCGTCGGCCACCTCGGTCATCTCGAACACGCGGCCGTTCAGCCCCAAGCGCATGGGCGCCATCGTGGTCCAGACGGTACGCGGTGACCGGTGATTCGCCGCCTGTTCCGCACGTGCGGGCGCCATGGCTGACAACTTGGCAGGCGGACGGGCCGGCTGGGCGGCCCCGCGCCCGACCTGCACGCTCAGCACCTCGAAGCTGGAGCCGCCGCGGGTGCCGCCCCCCATCATGCCCATTCCCCCCATCATGCCAATCGAAGCGGTCTCGAACGGCAGGCTGAGCAGGCGCAACCGCTCGCCGGCCGCAAGTAAAGACAGGTCCAGCCAGAGTTCCACCCGCTCGGCCGGCGCTAGGGTGAGATAGGGCCGGGTGACCGGGCGTTCCAGCAGGCCACCGTCGGTGCCGATCACCATGATCGGCGAACCGTCCTGCCAGGCCAGTTTGTAGATACGTGAATTGGAACCGTTGAGCAGACGCAGACGATAAGCACGACGTTCTGCATTCAGCACGTAGTCGGGCCGGCCATTGACCAGAATAGTGTCGCCGACAAAGCCCATCATCCGGTCCATCATGCTGCCGAGGTAGAGCAACTGGTTGTCGCGATCGAAACGGCGATCCTGCAGCACCAGAGCGACATCCTGCGCGTCATTGGGCAAGCCAAGCGCCTGCTCCTCGTCGTCGTGGACGATGAACAAGCCGGCCAGGCCGGCATAGACCTGCTCACCGGTATGGCCATGCGGGTGCGGATGGAACCAATAGGTGCCGGCCCGGTTACGCACCTCGAAGTCATAGGTGTATTTCTGGCCCGGACCAATGACATAACGTGGGTGGCCATCGGCCGCCTCGGGCACGATCAGGCCATGCCAATGGACCAAACTGGGTTGCGGCAGCGCGTTAATGAAATGCACACGCACATGCTGGCCGCGTTGAACCCGAATGATCGGCCCGAGGTGGCTGTCCGGAAGGCTGGCCACGGCGTTTTTGTCGCCGTGCAGCACCTTGGCCTGATAACGCCAGACCCGGGTCGGCTTGCCGGGGAAAATAACGACCTGGTCCGGACTTGCGCGCAGCTCCAATTCGAGATCGGGCGTACCCGACACGGATTGCTTCGAGCCGGCCCATGCGCCAGGTGCCGCTGCGAGCAAGGATGCATTGGCCAGGCAAGCTAGAAAACATCTGCGATCCATGCCCATCGCCTTTCCGGAAAACCGCCCTAGTTCTGCAAGGAGCGTTGCTCGATGTCAGACCACACGGCATAAATCTTGTCCGACCAGAGCGATTGGATATAGGCCACGACATCGTCGATCTGGCCTTCGCTCAAGCGGCCCTGCCAGGCCGGCATATTGCCGCTGCCGCCAGGGCTGCCTTGCGCGATCATCCGCTTCAGTACCGCAGTCGGGTGATGCCAGGCGTGAGCGGAATCGTCCAGCGGCGGCGGCGGGAACTTGCCATCCGGCCCGCGCAGCCGCCAGTCGCCAAGCAGACCCTTGCCGGCCGCGCCATGGCAGGCTGCGCAGTTTTGCTCGTAAATCTGCAGGCCGCGCTGGATCTGGGCCGGGTCCTGCTGGCGCGCGACCTTCACCGCCGGCTCGGACACTGCTCCCGGTTCGGCTTCACTGGCGGCTTCACGCTGACCGCAACCGGCCAGCAGGGTGAGGCACAACACAGCGAACAACCGCTTCATTCCAGCTCCTTGCGCCGGCGTTTGAATTCGTCGTCGTCGATCTCGCCCCGGGCATAGCGCTCCTTCAGGATATCCAGCGCCGTCTTCTCGCCCGGCCGGTCACGGTGGTGATGGCAACAGCCGTGACCGCGCAAGGCGAACACGATCACAGCGATGATCAACCCCCAGAACAGCAGGCCACCGAAACCCATCAAACCGTAATGCCAACCCCAATCACCGCCCCACATGATGCATCCTCCTGTCTAGAAAACCTGTGCCGATTCGGCCCGGCCGGCACGCTGCGTGATTTCGAGCTAAGGCTTAGGCGGCCGGTTACAGCAGGCACCGCCCTTGTCCTTGGCATGATCAGCCTCGTTCTTGCGGCACCAAGACCGGAAGGCCGCCAGCCAACGTTTGATCCAGCCAGGCATGGTCGTACTCCATTACGCTCTATTTGACCGGCTCGTACTTGATCACCGTCAACAGGCCATAGACCCGATCGGCCATGAAACGAATCTTGTCGCCGGGCTTCATCTGATCCAACCAGGCGGCATCCTTGACCCGGAACACCATGGTCATGCTCGGCATATCCAGGTTCTCCAGCGGCCCGTGGGCGATGGTCACCTTGCCGGTGTCCTTGGCCACCTTGCGCACCGTGCCCTCGCTCAGCCCATGCATGGGCATGCCGGTGGGGCCACCCATGGCATCGTGGTGTATGCCTTCGGACATCCCCATCTGCTGGTCAGCCAGGGCCGCAACTGATACCACCATAATCGTCATAGAACAGACAGCCAGAAGCTTGTTGAGTTTCATGTTTATCTCCTTACGATGATCTTGCCGGCCATCCCGGCCTCGAAATGACCAGGGACCAGGCAAGCGAAATCAAAGGTCCCGACATGGTTGAAATGCCAGATCAGTTCGGCCGTCTTGCCCGGATCAACCTTGATGGCATTAGGGTCGTCGTGTTCCATCTCCGGGTGCTGGCGCATCCATTCGGCGTGCCGCCTGAGTTTCTGTGCGGTGCCCAGCACGAATTCGTGTGCCATTTGCCCGGAATTTTTCACCTGGAACCGAATGGTCTCTCCTGACTTGATCTCAATCCGGTCCGGTACAAAGCGCATGGCGTCGGTCATGTCGACTTCGATGCTGCGCGTCGCCTTGGCCGGATCGCTCGGCATGCCCAAGGCAGCGGCGTGACCGCCACCGGCGAGTACCAGCCCAGATCCCATCATGCCGCCGACGGCGAAAAGGATTGCAGCAAATCGGCTCATCGGCCGCCGCAGCTCAATGCTCGCCATGGCCGCCATGACCTGTGGGTTTCTTCACCTGCAGGGTCTGGGTATCAGCCGCAGGCACCTGGGTCCGCTTGATCTCCGGCGCTTCACCCTGCCACTCGTAGGCCAGCGTGCCCTTCGGGTGCCGGTACCAACCCGGATCCCGGTAATCGCCGGGTTTGACGTCGGGGTGCACCTTGACCACGGTGAACATACCGCCCATTTCCAATGGACCGAACGGACCCTGGCCGCTCATCATCGGCAAGGTGTTGTCGGGCAAGGGCATTTCCATCGCGCCCATCTCGGCCATGCCGGCGCTGCCCATGGCCATATAGTCGGGCACCAACTTGGCGATCTTGTCGGCGATACCGCTCTGGTCGACGCCGATCAGATTGGGCACGGCA
>JAJZTV010000024.1 GCA_021847385.1 Pseudomonadota bacterium
TTTCGAGCTTGAGACCCTGGCCGTGCGTGCGGGTACCGTACGCAGCCAGTTCAACGAGCATTCCGAGGCGGTATTCCTGACCTCGAGCTTTGTGTTCAACAGCGCCGCCGAGGCGGCCGCGCGCTTCTCCGGTGCCGAGCCGGGCAATATCTACGCGCGCTTCACCAATCCGACCGTAACCATGTTCGAGCAGCGCCTCGCTGCTTTGGAAGGGGCCGAGCGTTGCGTCGCATTTTCTTCCGGCATGGCCGCGATCCTCGCGACGGTGATGGGTTTGATGAAGGCGGGCGAGCATGTCGTCGCGTCACGCTCGATCTTCGGCTCGACCGTGCAGTTGTTCAACAACATCCTGGGCCGCTTCGGCGTCGAGACTACCTTCGTCTCGCCGACCGATCCCGAGGAATGGCGCCGTGCGGTCAAGCCGAACACCCGGCTGTTCTTCTTGGAGTCGCCGTCCAATCCGCTGACCGAGGTGAGCGACATCGCTGCCTTGGCCGCTATCGCCCATGCGTCGGGTGCTTGGCTGGCGGTCGACAACTGCTTCTGTTCACCGGCCTTGCAGCAGCCGCTTAAGTTGGGGGCCGATATCGTCATCCATTCGGCCACCAAGTATCTGGACGGCCAAGGTCGCGTGCTCGGTGGCGCGGTGCTGGGCAAGAATGAGCTCATGGAAGGGGTGTATACCTTCCTGCGTACGGCGGGCCCGACGCTGTCCGCCTTCAATGCCTGGGTGCTGCTCAAGGGCATGGAGACCTTGAGCCTGCGCATGGATGCGCATTCGCGCCATGCGCTGGAGCTGGCGACTTGGCTTGAGGCGCAGCCCAAGGTCAGCCGCGTGCTGTACCCGGGGCTGCCGTCGCACCCGCAGCACGCGCTCGCGATGCGGCAGCAGAAGACCGGCGGCGGCATCGTCGCCTTCGACGTGGTCGGCGGCAAGGATGCCGCCTGGCAGGTGATCGACGCGACCCGACTCATGTCGATTACCGCCAACCTGGGCGACACCAAGACCACCATCACCCATCCGGCCACGACCACGCACAGCCGGATGACGCCGGAGCAGCGAGCCGAGGCCGGTATCGGCGACGGGCTGATTCGCATTGCGGTCGGCCTGGAGTCGGTGGTCGACCTCAAGGCCGATCTGGCACGCGGATTGGCCAAGCTATGAAGGCGTTTTGGCTGATGTTCGGCCTGTTGCCGGCATGGGCCGGTGCGGCCACGATGACGGAGATCGTCTACCAGGACAGCGACCCTGGCGAGGCGCCGTATCTAAGCCGCATCCTGGCCTATGGCGACAAGCTGCGTTTGGACTACGGCGTGGATGCCGAGGACTTCACGCTGTTCGATCGGCACGCCGGCAAGGTCTATATCGTCGCGCACGACAGCGAGCGCATCACCGAGATTAGCGCGTCGAAAAGGTCGGTCGCCTTGCCGAAGGGCTGGCGCTTGAATATGGCCGACACGGCACCGCAGACGCGGCAATTGAGCGTGAATGGCCAGCTTTGCCTGGAGGTGCGCTCGGCCCCATTGTTGCCGGACGAGGCGCGCCTGCTGGCCGATCTGCGCCGCGCCTTGGCGGCGAGCCAGGCAAAGGCCTGGCAGTCGACCCCGATCGAGCTGCGCGATCCATGTGCCCTGGCGGTGGATGGGGTGAGGGCGGGTTTCGAATATGAAAACGGTTTGCCGCTGTCGATCCGCTATGCCGATGGCCGCAGTCGCAGCTATCGCAGCCATTCGGCGCGCGCGGCGCGGCCCGAGCTATTCGAACTGCCGGCGAGCTACAAGCACTTCAATCTAAAGTAAACGCCGCGCAACCGGCCGCATCGCAGCGCAAATAACCGCCGCCTTCGTACCAATCGGGCAGCACCCAGCGTTCGCAGCGGTGGCCGTCGATCTCATGCACATGCCGGGCCGGTCTATGGGTATGGCCGTGGATCAGGCGCGGGTAGCCATGGGTGCGCAGGGTGGCGGCCACGGCCTCGCCATTCACGTCCATGATCGCCATCGCCTTCCCGGCCTTTTCGTGTTCGCTTTGTTCGCGCAGGGCTTGTGCCATCTGTCGCCGTTCGGCGTAGGGCTTGGCGAGGAAGGCCGCTTGCCAGCCGGGCTCGCGCACTTGCTGGCGAAAGGCTTGATACCGGCGGTCGTCGGTGCAGAAGGCGTCGCCGTGCGACAACAAGGTCGGGCTGCCGTGGATGTCCAACACCTGCGGGTCGCGCAACAGGCTTGCGCCGGCTGCGTGCAAGAACCGCTCGCCCAACAGGAAGTCGCGGTTGCCATGCATCAGGTAGATGCGAACACCTTTGCGCTGCAATTCGGCCAAGTCTTGGACGATCTCGCGGTGGAAGGGCAGGTCGAGTTCGTCGTCGCCGACCCAGGCCTCGAACAGGTCGCCCAGGATATACAGCGCCTCCGCCTGCGTCGCCGCAGCGCGGAGGAACTGTTTGAACAAGGCGGTCGCCCGCGGCAGTGCCGGGCTCAAATGCAGGTCGGCGATGAACAGGCTATGGCCGGCGGCGGGCATGAATCGAAGCCGCGTATGCGCTTCAGTCGACGATCTCGGCCTTCTCGATCAGCACGCTCTCGGTCGGCACGTCCTGGTGGCCGCCGCGGTTGCCGGTCTGCACGGCCCTGATCCGGTCGACCACGTCCTGGCCTTCGACCACCTGGCCGAACACGCAGTAGCCGTAGCCGCGCGCCGACGGTTCGGTGAAGTCGAGGAAGTTGTTGTCCTTGACGTTGATGAAGAACTGGGCAGTGGCCGAATGCGGGTTGGGCGTGCGGGCCATGGCGATGGTGTAGGCCGTGTTCTTCAGGCCGTTGTGCGCCTCGTTCTGGATCGGGGCACGGGTCTCTTTCTGCTCCATATCGGCGGTAAAGCCGCCGCCCTGGATCATGAAGCCGTCGATCACGCGATGGAAGATGGTGTTGTCGTAGAAGCCGTCGCGCACATACTGCAGGAAGTTGTTGACGGTGTCCGGGGCCTTTTCGGCGTCGAGTTGCAGTTTGATAGCGCCGAAATTGGTATGCAGAATGACCATGGGGTGTTTCCTAACGGTGAAGTGAAATTAGCGGGTAAGTGCGGCGATGCGTTTCTCGCCGTCGATGGTTTTTTCCAGCGCGATACGCCATTCCTTGTCTTCCAGGCGCAGATACAAGCGCTTGCGCGAAGCGTCGGTGAATTTGTCGCTGGCATAGTCTTGCTGGAATGTCGTGACGGCGAGGTCCTCGTCGCCGAAGCGATAGAGATAGAGGCTGGCGTCCGACAGCGCGACGCGAATCCAGGTCTTGTCCGATAGATTGCGGCGCTTGCCTTCGGCCCAGGTACGGCCGGCGCCCTGCAAGAAGCTGCTCGAGTAATGCCGCAGGAACTGCTCGACATTGCGGCTTTCCCAGTCCGAGCGCCATTGCGCCAACTCGTCGAGCATGGCTTGGCGGTAATCGCTCCAGGCCTTGTGCTCCAGCCATTCAACCCGTTCCGTGATGACGATGGGCGTGCCGGGTTTGACCCACTGGCCCAATTCGTTCAAATCAGGATTGGTCAACACCAGGCAGCCGTCGCTGGCGCGCGGCGCCCGGTTGTAAGTGTTGGACGGCGTGCCATGCAGCCAGATGCCATGGCCGCTGCGGCCTTGCACCTGATCCCACTCGTTCGGATAGCTGATCGGGAAAGCGCCATCGCCATAGAGATCGGCCAGCTTGTCGCGCGGCAATTCGCCGGTGAGGCTATAGACGCCGATCGGCGTGCGCTTGTCGCCCTCGCTGCGCTTGTCGGTGCCGTTGCGGCCGATGGTCAGGTAATAGTCGCGGCGCAGGCGTGGCTCACCGTTGACGTTTTCGAACAGATACAGCCGGGCGCGACTGGCATCGGCCAACAGCACGTACTTTTGTTCGGCGGCTAATTGCAGCAGGTTCTTGGGCAGCAGATCGGCGCCGGGTTGGTCCAGATAGCGCATCAGCCGCAGCCGGGCCTCTTCGCGCAAATCGGACAACGGCTGTTCGGCGCCCCGAACCGAGGCGGCGCCCAGGGTCGGCAGCGGTTTGCTGCGGGCCAGCAACAAATCGCCTTTAATCAGGTGGGCCAGCTTGAAGTCGGGGCGAATCGCGATGACCTTGTCGACTTCCTTCAACGCATCGTCCAGACGGCTGGCGCGAATGGCCTCGAGGGTCTGCGCGATCAGCGCATCGGGCGAGGGCAGGTAGCGGCTATTGTCGGCCAGTTTGGTCGGCCGCTCGGCGGCGAGGACCGAGCCGGCCAGCAGGCCCAAGCAAGCGGCAAAGCACAGTTTGCGCAGCACAGAAAACACCACTTGGCTTAACGTTCCTCGACGATCTTCCATGTGCCGCCCTGTTTTTCCAGGGTGATGCGCTTGTTGGAATTGGCCTTCAGGATGTTCGATTCATAGCGCTGCTTGAAGCTCGCCACGACCTGATGGCCTTTGACCTCGATTTTGACATTCGACAGTTCGACCTTGATGCTGGTCGGCCGGGTCACCCGGTCACGCCGTTCCTCGGCCCAATCGGTATGGCTCTTCTTGTTGGCCTTGTAGTCGTCGGCATAGAACGACAGATAAGCGTCGGCATCGCGCCGGCTCCAGGCATCGGCCCAGGCTTGCAGCAGTTTTTGTGCGGCGGCCTTCGGCTCGGCCGGCAGGACCAGCGGCTTGACGGTCTTGGCCGGCGTGGTTTCGGCTTTGGCCTCCGGCTTGTCCGTTGCCGCTTGGGCTGGCTTGTCGCGCGCAGGCATTTCCGGGATCGGCGGTGCCGGCTCGGTGCTCAAGGCGGCGGTCTTGGCCGCGGCCGGCTTGCTCGGCTGCTTGTTCTTGCCGGCATCGGCCAAGCGCGGCGGGCCGAAGATGTCCTTGATCAGCGACAGCTTGGTCTGTGCGGAGACATTGCCCTTGTCCAGTTGCAGGGCCTTGTCGTAGGCCTGCGACGCCATCTTGGCGTAGATGTCGCCCAGGTTTTCGTGGGCGGTGGCATAGCTGGGGTGGGTGCGAATCGCCATCTCCAGGCTGTTCTTGGCCTTGTCGAACTGGCCCTGGGCGGCATAGAGCACGGCCAGGTTGTTGTAGGGTTCGGGCAGTTCCGGGTAGTCCTCGGTGAGGTCGGTGAATACGCGAATGGCGTCTTGCGTACGGTTCAGCTCGGTCAGTACCAGCCCCTTCAAGAAGCGCGCCTGGGCCTCTTTCGGGTGCGTGGTCAAATAGGCGTTGACCTTCTCCAGCGCAGCCGGATATTGGCCTTGCTTGAAGGCCTGGCTGGCGTCTTGCAGGGAGGGCGTGGCGGCCGCGAATGCCGCGCTGTAGAGAAGGGTGCCGAGGCCGAGGATGAAGAAGCGTGCAGAGGTCATTGTGCTATACTTTTTCTCGATTTTTGCGGGATCGCAACTGCCTGAATTTTAGCAGTCAAACAGAAAATATCACACAGCCGGCCCCTTGCGGCACAAACCCTTCCAGAACTTAGGCATGAATAGCCACATACCGCCCGTTCAGCACTTCATCCGCACCGTCATCGACCAAGACCTGGCCTCGGGCAAGCACAGCGCCATCCAGACCCGCTTTCCGCCCGAGCCGAACGGTTACCTGCACATCGGCCACGCCAAGTCGATCTGCCTCAACTTCGGCCTGGCCGTCGATTACCAAGGCCGATGCAACCTGCGCTTCGACGACACCAACCCGGAGAAGGAGAGCACCGAATACGCCCAGGCCATCCAGGAAGACGTGCAGTGGCTGGGCTTTCAGTGGGCGGGCGAGGTGCGCTGGGCCTCGGACTATTTCGAGAAGCTCTACGGCTTCGCGGTCGAACTGATTCAGAAGGGCCTGGCCTATGTCGACGACCTGACGCCGGAGCAGATGCGCGAATACCGCGGCACGCTGACCGAGAAGGGCAGGAACAGCCCCTACCGCGACCGTAGCGTGGCCGAGAACCTGGACCTGTTCGCCCGCATGCGCGCCGGCGAGTTCGCCGATGGGGCCAAGACCCTGCGGCTCAAGATCGACATGGCCGCCCCCAACATCAACCTGCGCGACCCGGTGATCTACCGCATCCGCCGGGCGCACCACATCCGCACCGGCGATGCCTGGGTGATCTACCCGATGTACGACTACACCCACTGCATCTCCGATGCGCTGGAAGGCATCACCCATTCGCTGTGCACCCTGGAGTTCGAGGACCACCGCCCGCTGTACGACTGGGTGCTGGACCACATCTCGGTGCCCTGCCACCCGCAGCAGATCGAGTTCTCCCGGCTGGAGCTGCACTACACCGTCACTAGCAAGCGCAAGCTCTTGCAACTGGTGACCCAGGGTCGGGTCGCCGGCTGGGACGACCCGCGCATGCCCACCATCCACGGCATGCGTCGGCGCGGCTACACGCCGGAAGGCATCCGCGAATTCGCCCGGCGCATCGGCATCTCCAAGAGCGAGAACGTGGTCGACATGGCCGTGCTCGAAGGCGCCATCCGCGAAGACCTGGAAGCCAAGGCCCCGCGCGTAATGGCGGTGATCCGCCCGTTGAAGGTCACGCTGACCAATTTCCAGGCCGGCGTTACCGCCAGCCGCTCGGCCGGCTTCCACCCCAACCATCCGGAATTCGGCGAGCGCGACGTACCCATCGCCAAAGAGATCTGGATCGAGCAGGACGACTTCGCCGAGACCCCGCCCGCCGGCTGGCAGCGCCTGACGCTAGGGGGCGAGGTGCGCCTGCGCTATTCCTATGTCATCAAGTGCGACGAAGTGGTGAAGGATGCCGCCGGCAACGTCACCGAGCTGCGCTGCTCCATCGACCACGACACCCTGGGCAAGAACCCCCAGGGCCGCAAGGTCAAGGGTGTCATCCACTGGGTCTCGGCCGAACACGCCGTGCCCGCCGAGATCCGCCTGTACGACCGCCTGTTCACCGACCCCGAGCCGGACGGCCACAAGGACCGCGACTTCCTCGAATTCATCAACCCGCATTCATTGGAAACAGTGCAAGGCTGGGTCGAGCCGGTGGTGGCCCAGGCCGCACCCGAGACCCGCTACCAGTTCGAGCGCTTGGGCTATTTCTGCGCCGACCGCTTCGACCACCAGCCGGGCCAAGGTCGCTCAGCCCGGCCGGTATTCAATCGGGCGGTGACGCTGAAGGATTCCTGGGCGAAAGAGCAGGGCTGACGCCTGCTGCGCTCTCATGAAAAGGCCCGCTGATGCGGGCTTTTTTGTCGGTCTTGGCGCCTGAAACCTTGGCCATGCGGCCGCCATGGCCGGCAACACGCCGATGCCGGGGGCGAAATGGGACGTTTCACTCCGCTTTTAGTTCACCCAAATCGGGAGATCGCTGCTACATAACTTAATGCAATGTAAATTGCCTTAATGAAGCCTTGTGCTAGAAGTAAATACGGCTGTTAAAAACAATACGGGGTTGCGTTTCTCATCGATCGAACTTCAAAGAAGGGCTGCAGGTGAACTCATTGCCATTAATGCCAAATTTCAGGGGAATCCGCCATCGGCCTGAAATGGGCAGGCTTTTCATGGCCGTTTTTCCCTCAGGTCTCCGAGGTCGGTATTTCAGTGCTTCCCTGCGTCCCTGCCGTCGGCAGATGCCATCCACATCTTCCTCGGTCAGAGGGCGGAACCGGGTCGAGCCATGAAACCAAAAACACCGTCAGAGGCCCCCAAGTCGGGGACGTGCGCGCCGACAGCCTGGTACTGCAGCGCCATGGAGCAGCTGATCGAGGTGGTGCAGCAGTTGTCCATGGCCCGGGATCTCGACACCGTCATGGACATCACCCGCAAGGCCGCCAGAAGGCTCACGGGGGCCGACGGGGCGACCTTCGTCTTGCGCGACGGCGACATGTGCTTCTACGCCGAAGAAGATGCCATCAGCCCGCTTTGGAAGGGGCAGCGGTTCCCGATGAAGATATGCATCAGCGGCTGGGTGATGCTTAACCGGGAGCCGGCCGTGATCGAGGACATTTATGCCGACCCGCGCATTCCGGCCGATGCCTATCGCCCGACCTTTGTCCACAGCCTGGCCATGGTGCCGATCCGGACGATGGATCCCATCGGGGCGATAGGGAATTACTGGGCCAAGCAACATAAACCCACACCCGAGCAGGTCAAGGTGCTGCAAGCGCTTGCCGACACCACTGCGGTGGCCTTGGAAAACGTGCGGGTCTATTCGGAGCTCGATCGCCGCGTCAGTGAAAGAACCTCCGAACTGTCCGCCATCCTGGACAACGTGCAAGTCGGTATCCTCTTCGTGAGGGACGGCAATATCGAACGAGCCAATCCCAAGGCCGCCGATATATTCGGCATCCGGTCCACGAAAGAACTGCTCGGCATTCCGCTCGAACAATTATTTCGAACCGAGAAGGCCAAGGCCTCGATTCTGCGAAAGGCGGAATCGGCATTTGCATCGGGGCGGCTATACGACGTCGAGGCCAAGCTGTTGCGCCAGGACCAGTCGCCGTTTTGGGCGCATTTGGTGGCCAAATCGATCGGCACGGAAGCCTGTCCTGATAGCGGCATATGGCTGGTCGACGACATCAGCGTGGCCAAGGAAAGAGAAAACCTGCTGACCAAAATGAAATTGGCCGCGGAGGAATCGACTCAATTCAAGAGCGAATTCCTCGCCACGATGAGCCATGAAATTCGAACCCCGCTGACAGGCCTGCTCGGCATGTTGGAGCTGCTCTCCATGAGCAAGCTGGAACAGGAACAAAAAACGACCTTGAACGCGGCATGGGGTTCGGCCAGAAGTCTATTGCGCATCGTCAATGACATTCTCGATTGGTCGAAGATCCAAGAGGGCAAACTCGAGCTGTCCTTGCAATCGGTTTCTATCCCTCATGTGCTGCAAGAAGTCGTCAATACCTATTCGCGCATGGCGAGCGCGAAAAGCCTGACATTGTTGCAGCACGCCGATTCCCGGCTCAGCGCGGCCCACTTGGCCGATCCCTTGCGTCTTTCGCAGGTGCTGAATAATTTCGTCAGCAACGCCATTCGCTTTACCAAGCAGGGCGAAATTGAAATCCGCGCCGAGCTTATAAGGCAGGCCGAGAGTGGCGAACAGATCCGCTTTTCAGTCAAGGACACCGGGGTCGGCATCGCCAAGGACGTTCAAAAGCGCCTATTCCAACGCTATCGGCAGGAGAGTGCGGATACTGCGCGTATGTATGGGGGGACAGGTTTGGGGCTGGCGATCTGCCAACGCCTGGCTGATTTGATGGATGGTCAAATTGAATTGGAGAGCGAACCGGGTTTGGGGTCTATCTTCAGTATCACGTTGACGCTACCGGTATCGGGTGTGCCTGGCGAGGCGATGCAATACGCCCATCCTGATGTGGCGCAAGGTGCGGTTTCTCCGTTGTTCGATGGCAGCGAAACCAGCCCTCTGGTGCTGTCGGTGGATGATCATCCGATCAATCGCGACCTGCTGGCCAGTCAACTCAAATTGCTCGGGTTGCGCGCGGTGACAGCAGAAAACGGAGAACAAGCCTTGACCAGATGGCGGCAGGGCGATATCGCCATCGTGATCACCGATTGCCATATGCCGGAGATGGATGGCTATGCGCTGTCACAGGAGATTCGCAAGACTGAAGCGGAAGATGAACTACCGCATACTCCGATCATCGCCTGGACGGCCAATGCCCTCGCCGAGGAATCTCGCCGATGCCAAACCGCGGGTATGGATGATCTACTGGTCAAACCGGCTAGCGTGTCTCAATTAAAAAAAATGATCGAGAAATATTTGCCGGCGGTGACAAAGGCGGCGGGCCCAGCGTTGCCTGCTGAATCCGACAGGCCAAGCTCGCGGGAGGATGCCCCCGTCGACCTTTCCATGCTGGCTCAAGTCGTGCCGGAGGTCTCGGCGCAATTGCAGACATTGCGTGAATTCGAAGCTTACCTCTATCCCGATTTCCAGCGTTTGACCGAGGCCATCGAAAAGGCCGAGCTGAATGAAGCGGCGACGATGGCACATCGCATGAACGGGTCCTGCAGGATGGTGGGGGCCAAATATCTCTCGGCGGCTTGTGCCGCCATTGAGCGATCTGCGCGCAACCAGGATATGAATGGGACGAGAACGGCAAAAATCTTGTTGGATAAAGCCGTCGAACAGTTCGGTGCCTATCTCGATGGCATTGGAGAACCCGAAGCGACGCCCTGAACGAGAGCCGAATGAAGATAGCGGATATGCATATCCTGGTGCTGGAAGACGACGACTTTCAACGCCGTATGGTCGCCAACATGTGCCGTTCCTTGGGGCCGGCCTCTGTTTCGGAAGCGGCCGATGGCAAGCAAGCGCTGCAAATCATCGGTGACGAGGCCGCCGATCCGGTCAATGTCGTGCTATGCGATTTACAAATGCCGGGTATGGACGGCATGGAATTTTTGCGCCACCTGAGCGAAGAGCGTAGCGAGGTCGGAATCGTCATCACCAGTGCACTGGATGGCAATCTGCTCGCTTCGGTCGGCAGAATGGCCAAGGTCTACGGTATCAGGCTGCTCGGCATAGTCGAAAAACCGATTGTATTGGCGCATCTCAAGGAACTTCTCGCTTCATATGAAAGCGAAGAGAGAAAGTGGCAGAAGCCGCCCACCGATGCAAAAAACTTCACGCTTGATGAAATACTACAAGGCATCGATGCAAATCAGTTTCAACCGTTCTTCCAACCCAAGGTGGATCTTAAATCAGGGCGTCTAATCGGCGCAGAAGCGCTGGCACGTTGGCTTCATCCGCAACATGGCGTAATCGATCCCTATGCCTTTATCCCCTTGCTCGAGCAGAGCGGGAAAATCGACGACCTGACTTTTCAGATGCTCGAAAAATCGGCCTCGGCCTGTCGTTCGTTTCACGACAAAGGGCAAATACTCGCCATCTCGGTCAATTTGTCGCTGTCCTCGCTGGCCGACCCGACGCTGGCGGACAAGGTCACCCACGTGGTGCGCAGCGCCGGCATCGAGCCGCAATACATCGTGCTGGAAATCACCGAGTCGGCCGCCATGACCGATGTGGCCTACGCCTTGGAAAACCTGGCCCGCCTGCGCATGAACGGCTTCGCGCTGTCCATCGACGATTACGGCACCGGCTATTCCAGCTTGCAACAGCTCACGCGCATTGCCTTCAACGAGTTGAAGATCGATCAGTCTTTCGTGCAAGACTTCACGGCCAACGAGGCGCTGCGCATCGTGGTGGAGTCGAGCGTCGATATGGCGCATAAACTCAAGATAAAGAGCACGGCCGAGGGGGTGGAAACGCAAAACGAATGGGATACGCTCAGGAGCGTAGGCTGCGATACGGCGCAAGGGTACTTCATCTCGAAGCCATTGGACATCACGGCGTTTTATGAATTCATGGCGAGTTATAGCTATAAAAGCCCGGCCATATCGCCACGGCCCGCCACGGCTCTCAGCAAGACCAACATCCTGGTCGTCGACGACAACAACTTCGAGCGCAAGATCATCGTCCGCGTCCTGCACGATCTAGGGTTCGCCCATATCGCCGATACGAACGGCGGGGCCGCCGCACTCAAACTGCTCGAATCCAATACCTACGACCTGATCATTACCGATGTCTGCATGCCCGAGATCAGCGGCTTGATGCTCATCCAACTGATTCGGTCGGGTAAAACGCATGCCAAGCCGGATACCCGGGTCATGGTGGTGACCTCGTTCTCCCAGGCGGAGATACTCGGGGCCGCCTTGGCGCTGGATATCAATGGTTTCCTGGTCAAGCCGATCATCCCGGCCGTGTTGGACGAAAAGATTGCGCAGGCCTTGTCCGAGCGCCTGCACCTGCATCCGCCCCTGGCCTATGAAGCCGTCAAAACCGTGTTCAAGAGCCTGCCAAGCCCTGACCATCGGCCACCCAGCCGCAGCCCGGGAATGGTGGCCATTTCCCGTGGCGAGCCCAAAGCGCACGACGGCGATGTGGGCCCGGGCGTGCGGCGTGTGGCGATACAAAAACTACACCCCGGCATGGTGCTCAAGGACAATCTGCATCTCGAAAACGAAATTTTGCTGTTGTCGCCCGGGCATGTCTTCACCGTGTCGTCGATCAACCGCCTAAACGACCTGAAGGGGCTGTTGAAGGAAGGCAGCGTCTTGGTCCAAGAAGCGCCGATGGCCGGCTAGGCTGGGTCGAGCCGGTGCTCGGCCGGGCGGTGACGCTGAAGGATTTGTGGGCGAAGGAGCAGGGCTGAGGCTCCTTCCGTCATCGCGAAGAGCGAAGCGACGCGGCGATCCATCGGCTTACGCATTGCAGCGGCTTGGGCTCAGGGTTTCGTGCTAGCCACTAATCAAGGAGAGGCGGTCAGCTGTGTGATGCGTGAATGCAAGACCCCATCGCATTCGCACGAGTTCTGGAATAATGGGTTGGGCGTCAGCGTTGTCATTCACCTTCCCAGTAGTTGAGCGATTCACTCTCACGCCCGACAAACATGAAGCGTTGGGCTTTGCCATCTGGACCAGGAGGAAGCTCAGCAAGAACACCAAATTTTCCGGAGTTGGGATACTCGACGAGCTCGGGTGACAGCTTTGTGCTCACTGCAAGATATCGCAACTCCTCCGCGCCGGTATTGATGATTTGGTGCGCCGTTTCCTTACCGCCAGCGGGGCAAGCGATCACGTCGCCGACGCGAATTGGATATGCATTGTCACCAACATGGAGCTCGCCAGAGCCCTGCAACACGAAGAACATTTCTTCGTTTGCGTGATGATTATGGGAAGGGAATGCACTCTTGCCAGGCGGTACGGCAGTGATGTTGTACCCGAGTCTTTGGGCACCAATGTAGGGGCCGATGAATGCCATCTTGGCTTCAAAACGTTCTGCGGCGGCACCCGAAGGAGCAAAGATGGGAGGCCTTGGTTCAAGGACGACATCGGCAATGTTGATGATGGGCTTAGCCATTGGTTTCTCCATCTGATTCGAATAACAAGATAACTGACCAGAGAGTATGAGTCGGAGTAGCCCGCTGCAGGCTGGCGTTATCCGTCCACCCCATGGAACACTTCGGCGCTCACTACTAGCCCATTCTGACCGAAGGTGAGGTTCTCCGAGACACGTCTCTTCCGCCCATCGGTTTCAGAGAGGTAGATAATCGCCAACTCTTGCGAGTCGGCATCCCACAACACACGGTCAACCACAAATTTCAGCGAGCCCACGTGCCCGATGGCCTTGTTCCAGTACTCACGCATTGATTGCTTGCCATGAATGGTGCCCACACCCACGACGGCAAGAGCCGTCGGACTAGTGAATGAGACATTCTCGTCAAAATGCGCCAGGACACGTTCAACGGCAAGTTCGTTCCACGCCGCTGCCCACTCCGCCGCAAACGCTCGCGCCTCATCATGCGTCATATTCTCTCCTTTGTGCCCAACGTTAAATTGGAGAGGTCGCTTCTGGCCTGTCCCTCTCGAATGCTGAGTCGGGCATTACACTAGCGCACGCGCATTCTCCCTGATGTAGGCTTCCAGTTTCGCTAGGTGCTGTTTGCCACCCTCGATGGCACCATACTTCTCGACCACCTCGTCGCGAGATTCCATGCTGGGGTAGAGCTGACGCAGAGTGATCAGGGTGCCAGTGGCCGTTTCTTCCAGGGTGACGGTGGTTTCGAACCATATCCGTTCGCCGTCGCCGTGGTCGAAAACCAGCCTGGACGGGGGCGTGATTTCCTTGAACACTGAGCGATTGGGATAGCGGGTGCCGTCTGGCCCCACCATCACGAACGTCCAAGCGCCGCCGACCCGGAAATCCATGGTCACATCTTCGTTCCTGAAACCGTCCGGGCCCCACCACTTGTTCACATGTTCTGGATCGGTCATGGCCTTCCAGACCAGTTTGCCGGCGAAGGGTATTTCCCGTTGCAGCACCAATTCGCGTTCGTTTTTACTCGTTGCCATCGCTTTATCCTTACTCTTGTCCCAAGCTATGTAGGTAGCCTTCCAAGCGGTCCAGACGGGATTCCCAGACCTTGCGCTGTTCCTCGATCCAGTCTGACGCCGCTTCTAAGGGGGCTTCTTCCAGCCGGCATGGGCGCCACTGGGCGTTTTTGCTCCGGCTGATCAGCTTGGCCCTCTCCATCACTTTCAGATGCTTGGTGACGGCCGGCAGAGACATGTTCAGGGGCTGGGCTAGTTCGCCCACTGTAGCCTCGCCTTTGCCCAGCCGCGCCAGCATGGCCCGGCGAGCCGGGTGAGCCAGGGCCATGAAAATCGCGTCAAGTCCAGTTTCGTAATTAACCATATGGTTAAATTAAACAGCAATGGCTTTTCTGTCAAGGGCTGCATTGGAAAAAATCGGATGTTGTTCTTACTTACTTAGTTTGATTGCTACCGGCAGACGATAACTGACGCCCAACGTCTGAATTCACCGGCCTTGCACGGCTTCTTGCGCAAGGTCTGGTGGAATGATGGGTTGGGCATCGGCTTTTCCGAGAATGAGGTTGACGATGTACTGCACGTTGAATAGTGCCTTAACCTTTGCCTGAAGCTGAGTAATGACAAGAGCTCTAGTATTCTCGATGGTAAGGGCCTTTTCGATTTCCTTCCAAGTCGCGGCCTTTTCGTCGTCGGTGTGATACTGCTCCCCGTTCAACCAGAGCTTCAAAGTTGCATCATCCAGCAGCGGTTGGTCGTTCAAGCTGATCTGCATGTAGAGCTTCAGTTCACCATCCTCGAAGATCGTGCGCTGTAGCTTGAGGTGGCCTCGGAATTTCTCGCTGTCGAACTTCTTTCCGAGCATGCCAGTGATGCGCTTGAAAGAAGTGACCTCTCTTGAAAGTATCAGCGGACGCAGAACGTGAAGAAGTTCATGAAGTTCTCCGTTCTCATACGGAGGGCAGGTCCATTTCATTCCTTCGCCCGCCTTCCACTCGATGTTTGTAATGGCGGGCATTCCTCGCTGGAGAAGCCTCGTTTCGCGCACACGATCGACGAAGGCAGAGAAGCGGCGGAGTAGATCTGAAGCCTCCTCGTTATTCCGTGCCAACCAGAAGTAGAGGGTTGGGGTATTTTTGCATGCGGTAGGCCACAGGTGGAATCCTTCCCAGCGATTCATGCGGCCGCTCATGGTTGTAGC
>JAJZTV010000252.1 GCA_021847385.1 Pseudomonadota bacterium
CGTTCCAGCTTGCCCCGGTTGAAATGGCCCTCGGGGTCGACCTTGTGCTTGTAGGCGGCGAAGGCGGATAGCGCGTCGTCGCTGAGGAATTCCAGTTTGGTGATACCGATGCCGTGCTCGCCCGAGATCACGCCGCCCAAGTCGACCGCCAGCTGCATGATGCGGTGCACCGCCGCATTGGCGGTTTGCAACATCGCGTAATTGTCCGAGTTGACCGGGATGTTGGTGTGCACGTTGCCGTCGCCGGCATGCATGTGCAAGGCGACGAACACCCGGCTCTTGAGCACGCGCTGGTGGATCGCTTCGGCCGCGGCCAGTATCGGCTCGTATTCGCGGCCGGTGAAGATTTCGCGCAACGCGTTGCGCACCTCGCGCTTCCAGGAGACGCGTTCTTCCTTCAATTGCAGCTTGCGGAAGGTCGCCTCATCGCTCAGGCGGCCGAGCAGGTCGTGCCAGCGGGCGCGGACGCGGCCGACCAGTTCCAGCGCGCGCTGGCGCCGCTCTTCGGTGTGGGCCGGATCGGCGATCGTGTCCTCGTCCTCGGCCAGCGGCAGCGGCCCGCGCAGGAACGGTTCCAACGCGTCGAGCATGGCCAGCTTGTTCTGGATCGACAGCTCGATGTTGATGCGCTCGACGCCGTCGGTGTAGTCGGCCATGCGGTCGAGCGGGATGACCACGTCCTCGTTGATCTTGAACGCATTGGTGTGGGCGGCGATGGCGGCGGTGCGGGCGCGGTCGAGCCAGAACTTGCGCCGGGTCTCGGCGCTGACCGCGACGAAGCCCTCGCCGCCGCGGGCGTTGGCGATCTGCACGATGCGGCTGGCGGCCGCGCCCACCGCGGCCTCGTCGTCGCCGGCGAGATCGGCCAGCAGCACCATGTTCGGCCGGCCGGGCCGGTTGGCCTTGGTCGCATAGCCGACCGCCTTCACATAGCGGGCATCCAGGTGTTCCAGGCCGGCCAGCACGGTGCCACCGGGCTGGGTGTCGAGGTGGTCTTTGACCTCGACGATGGCTGGCACCGCCTCGTGCGCGGTGCCGAAGAATTCCAGGCAGACCGTGCGCACGTGCGCCGGCATGCGGTGCAGGATGAAACTGGCCTGGGTGATCAGGCCGTCGCAGCCCTCCTTCTGCACGCCGGGCAGGCCGGCGAGGAATTTGTCGGTGACGTCCTTGCCCAAGCCTTGCTTGCGGAACAGGCTGCCGGGCACTTCGATGAGCTCCGGGCTGCCCTTGGGCCGGCCGTCGGCGTCGAAGCGGCGCAGCTCGAAGCGCGCGCTCGCGGCGTCGTGGATCTTGCCCAGGTTATGGTCGAGCCGGGTGACCTCCAGCCAATCGGCCTGCGGCGTCACCATCTTCCACGACACCAGGTTGTCCACCGCGGTGCCCCAGAGCACGGCTTTCTTGCCGCCGGCGTTCATCGCCACGTTGCCGCCGATGCAGGAGGCGTCGGCCGAGGTCGGGTCGACCGCGAAGGCCAGGCCGGCACGCTCGGCCAGCTCCATCACCCGGCGGGTGACCACGCCGGCACCGCAGACGACGACCGGCGTCGGTTGGCTGTGGCCGGGCAGCACGCGTTGTTCGATGGCGGACAACGCGTCGAGTTTTTCGGTATTGATGACGGCAGAGCGCTTGGTCAAGGGCACGGCGCCGCCGGTGTAGCCGGTGCCGCCGCCACGCGGGATCAGGGTCAGGCCGAGCGCGGACAGCTCGCGCACCAGGGCCGGGATCTCGGCCTCGTTATCCGGTGTCAGCACGACGAAGGGGTACTCCACCCGCCAGTCGGTCGCGTCGGTCACGTGCGAGACCCGGGCCAGGCCGTCGAAGGCGATGTTGTCGCGTCGGGTGTGGCGGCCGAGCCGGTGCAGGATGTCGTGCCGCAGTTGCGCGGTTTCCTCGAAATGGGCGGCGAAGCCGGCCACGGCCAGGCTGGCCAGTTCGATCACGCGGCCGACCTTGGTGTTGCCCTGGCGGCGTTTTTCGATCTCGTTCAGGCGATGACGCAAGGCGTCGATCAACAGGCCGCGCCGCTTGGGGTTGGCCAGCAGGTCGTCTTCCAGATAGGGATTGCGCGAGACCACCCAGATGTCGCCCAGCACCTCGAACAGCATCCGGGCCGAACGGCCGGTGCGGCGTTCGCCGCGCAGTTCCTCGATCAGCGCCCAGCCCTCGGCGCCGAGCAGGCGGCGGATGATCTCCCGATCGGAAAAGGAGGTGTAGTTATAGGGAATCTCGCGGATACGATCTGCCATGTTGCCATCGGCACAGTGCCTGCGCGCTGTGCCGCGCCTTTTTGTCGGGTGCGGTGGAAAACCGCAATATTACTTGGCCGGCGTGGCTTTTATAACCCCAGGCCGGATAAGGCCGCGATCATGGCCCGGGCCAGGCCGTCGGCCGAGGCGGGGTTCTGGCCGGTGAACAGTTGGCGGTCGTGCACGACATGGGCCTGGCCCGGCGGCGCGAAGGAGAGTTCGCCGCCCAGCTTGGCCAGCCGGTCGGCCAGGAGCCAAGGTAGGCGGTCGGCCAGGCCGGCCAGGCGCTCTTCTTCCGGCGAAAAGCAGGTCATGCGCTGGCCTCGGAATGGCCACTGGCCGTCGGCGCGGGCTGGCAACAGGCCGGCCGGGCCATGGCAGATCGCGCCGATCAGGCCGCCGGCCGCATGGCTTCGGCTGACCAGGGTGCCGACGGCGGCATCGTCGGCCAGGTCGACCACCGGGCCG
>JAJZTV010000253.1 GCA_021847385.1 Pseudomonadota bacterium
GAGCGCCACCGCTTCCCTGAATAGCTCTTCCTTGCAGCCGAAGGCAGCGTAGATGCTAGGCGAATTGACGTTCATTGCGGCTATCAGGTCTGTCATGGACGTGCTGTCATACCCCTGCGCCCAGAACACCTCCATCGCCCGCCGCAGGGCGGCTGCGCGGTCGAAGCTGCGCGGTCGGCCTCGCTCTGCCATAAACATCTCCTTTTCTGTGTCGATCAACAAATATATCTTGATCAAAGTTTAAACATGAATTATATTATGTATCGATCAACAAATAAAGGAGAATTACATGACTGGATTAAAAGACAAAGTGGCGTTGGTGACCGGCGGGAGCCGAGGCATGGGCGCTGCTATCGCCGGGCGTCTGGCGCGCGAGGGTGCGGACATCGCACTGACCTACATCAGTGGGGGCGACAAGGCCCGCACTGTGATAGCGGAGATCGAGCGAGCTGGTCGGCGGGGCCTGGCGATCGCCGCGGACAACGCCGATCCTGCCGCCGTCCGGGCGGCTGTGGAGCGGACCGTTGCCGAGTTGGGTCGGCTCGATATCCTCGTTAATAACGTCGGCATTTTCGTCGTCAAGCCACTCGATGCCCTGACGATCGACGACTTCGACCGCACGGTCGCCATCAATGTGCGGGCCGTGTTCGTTGCCTCCCAGGCGGCCACCGCCCACATGGGCGAGGGCGGCCGAATTATCACGATCGGCAGCAACCTGGCCGAGCACGTGCCCATGCCGGGGGTAAGCCTCTACAGTCTCAGCAAGGCGGCACTCATCGGGTTCACCAAGGGCATGGCGCGCGACCTCGGACCGCGCGGCATCACCGTCAACATCGTGCATCCCGGCTCGACCGACACGGACATGAATCCCGCCAACGGTGAGTACGCAGATGCGCAGCGCGACCGGATGGCCATTCCCCGCTTCGCCGAACCGCGCGACATCGCCGGCCTCGTCGCGTGGATTGCGAGCGAGGAAAGCCGCTTCATGACCGGTGCCGGTCTCACCATCGACGGTGGCACCAACGCATGACAGTCGATTGGATGGAACGCGGATGCGGGCCGTAGAACCCGCGCCCTCCTTCACCCTAGCCATTGGCTTGCTCGCCTTCACGATGTTCGTGATTGTCACGACAGAGTTTGTCGTCGTGGGCCTGCTACCGGCGATGGCGAAGGATCTCGACCTGTCGCTCGCCGAAGCCGGCTGGTTTGTCACGTGGTTCGCGCTGGCTGCGGCGCTGCTCGGCCCGCCGCTGACGATGCTGGCCGGCCGGTGCGATCCGCGCCATGTCCTTGTCACGGCGGCGATCGTTTTCGCCGCCGGCAATCTCGCGATCGCGTTGGCGCCACATTCTTCCATCGTCGTTGCCGTCCGCCTGTTGCAGGGTTGCGCCTTGCCCGCCGTTGCCAGCGTCGCCGCCGTGGCGGCCGCCCGCCTGGCAGGCGCCGAGCGTGAGGGCTGGGCAATCTCGCGCGTCAATATCGGCGTGGTCGCCGCCACGGTGCTGGGCGTTCCTGCCGGTGCGATGGCCGCAGACAAGGCGGGTTGGCCTGCGAGCTTTGCCGGCCTTGCGCTGCTCGGCCTCATCTCGGCAGGCCTCGTCGCCGTCTGGTTTCCACGCATGCAAATTGCGAAGCAGCCATCAATGCTGACTGAGGCTTCACTACTGTGGCGGCCGGGTTTCCTGATGCATCTTTTGCTGTCATGCATCCTGTTTGCAGGGATGTTTGCCGGATATACCTATATCGCCGCCTTGCTCGGCACCCTAGCCAATCTCGATGGAACGACGATCGGCTGGGCGCTGATGGGATTCGGCCTTGCCGGCGCGTTCGGGAATTGGATTGCCGGGTGCGTGGTCGACCGCGACCCACTCGCGGCGACAGCGTGGGTCGCCTTCGCTCTAGCGTTTGCCATGGCGGTAGTCGCACCCGCAGGAGAGAGCCTGCCGAGTTTGCTCGGCCTCGTTGTCGGGTTGTGGGGCGCTGCGCACATGGCAGCATTCGTCATCAGCCAAGTCCGCGTCATGAGGGCTGGACGTGAGGCGGCAGCCTTCGCCATATCGTTGAATATCTCAGTCTGCAATCTCGGCATCGGCCTTGGCGCGACTCTCGGTGGCCGAATCGTGGACTACTACGGCGTCGGGGCTGTTGGCTACGTGGGCGCAGCCGCCGCAGCGGCCGCTCTCTTCATCGCCGTCGCGATGGCAGCGGCCCGATCCCGCGCTCCGGCTACGACGTGAGCGAGAGGTTCGCCTCGATGGGCCGGTTGGGCACGTTCACGCTCCTTCGAGCCACGTTAGCACCGCAAGCGGCAGAGCAGATACTGCCCCGGCTGCCAGGAATCTGAAGCCTACACGCCGTTGAAGAAACAGCGACAAAACACCTAAAACTAGCAAGACCGGTACTGCGTAAAACGCGCCGACTAATGCCACGGCAACCACCATAGCGAAATAAAGTGCCAGTCCCGCATCGCGAGCGCCGAAAGACTCAGCGTTTACTCCCCACTGGCAGAACAGAGCCGTAGCAGCCGTCAGCACAGCAACAGCTAAGCTGAGCCAACTGACCCACGCGAGGACACGCATTCCCAAAGGTGCGCTAGCCTACCAAGGGAGACCCCCCGGCTCTGCCGGGGAGGCAGTTAAAGTTTGACAATTAGGGGAGTCCATCGAGAAACTTCTGATCGTGAGCCGCCAAGCAAACGAAAAGGAG
>JAJZTV010000254.1 GCA_021847385.1 Pseudomonadota bacterium
GATCTGGGTCAGGGATTTCTTGAGGACGATGCCTTCGGGCTCGGCGGCAAGCGTCCCTATGCTGAATACCGTCAGCGGTACCGATAGGAGCAAGAGACGCTTGATCGGCATGAGGATGGGGTCGCGGGTGCTAGAATCGCTCTGGTTTGTTTGGACGGGATTATCGCCCGGAACGCATGCAATGGAAAGAACAGAACGCCTACGCCAATGGGTCGAGTCGGCCTTGCCGGCGCCTTTAGTCGCGCTGGAGGTGGCCTCGGCCGATGCCAGCTTCCGCCGTTACTTCCGGGCCAGGACGGCAGCGGGCAGCTATATCGTCATGGACGCCCCGCCCAGCCACGAGGATTGCCGGCCCTATATCCACATCGCCCGGCTGTTCCGGGCGGCCGGGGCCAATACCCCGGAAATCCTGGCCGAGAACCTGGCGGAGGGCTTCCTGCTGTTGTCCGATTTCGGCGACACCACCTATCTGGCGGCGCTGAACGACGAGACGGCCGATGGACTGTACCGGGATGCCAACGCTGCGCTGATCCAGATCCAAGCGGCCAGCCGGCCGGGCGAACTGCCCGATTACGACGAGGCCTTGCTCACGCGCGAGCTGCGCTTGTTTCCCGAGTGGTACCTGGCCAGGCACCTGCAGCTCGAATTGAGCGCCGAGCAGAGCGCGCTGCTCGACACCACCTTCCGCGCCATCCTCGACAACAACCTAGCCCAGGCCAAGGTCTATGTCCATCGCGACTGGCATTCGCGCAACCTGATGGTGACTGCACCCAACCCCGGCGTGCTCGACTTCCAGGACGCGGTTTACGGCCCGATCACCTACGACCTGGTGTCGATCTACAAGGATGCCTACATCAAGTGGGACGAGGCGCAGGTGCTCGATTGGACCATCCGCTACTGGGAGTCGGCACGCAAGGCCAATCTACCGGTGCCGGCCGACTTCGCCGATTTTTACCGCGACTTCGAGTGGATGGGCGTGCAGCGCCACATCAAGGTGCTCGGCATCTT
Source organism: Pseudomonadota bacterium (assembly GCA_021847385.1). Classification (GTDB taxonomy): domain Bacteria; phylum Pseudomonadota; class Gammaproteobacteria; order Burkholderiales; family Thiobacillaceae; genus Sulfuritortus. The sequence continues at coordinate 1,009 of JAJZTV010000254.1, forward strand.
CGCCCGGCTCTACCACCGCGACGGCAAAGAGGGCTACCTCAAGGACATGCCGTTGGTCATGCATTATCTGCGCCGCGCCTGCGAGCGCTACAACGCCCTGGCCCCCTTCCTGCGCTTCCTCGACGCGCTGGAAGGCCGGCAGGCGGCAGTGGGCTACACCTTCTGAGATGGCGGCCGAGTTCACCGCCATGATCCTGGCCGCGGGCCTGGGCGAGCGCATGCGCCCGCTGACCGAGCACACGCCAAAGCCCCTGCTCCAGGCCGGCGGCAAGCCGCTGATCGGCTGGCAGATCGAGCGGCTGAAGCAGGCCGGTTTCGAGCGTCTGGTCATCAACCACGCCCACCTCGGCCTGCAGATCGAACGCGATCTCGGCGACGGCGCCGCCTACGGTGTGACCATCGCCTATTCCGACGAAGGCCTGCCGCTGGAGACCGCTGGCGGCATCGTCACCGCCATGGCGCTGTTGGGCGAAGGCCCCTTTGTCGTGACCAACGGCGATGTCTACACCGAATTCGACTATGCCCGCCTGTTGCCGGTCCTGCGCGAGATGGCCGGCAATCCCGGGCACCTGGCCCATGTCGTGCTGGTCGACAACCCGGCGCACCACCCGCAGGGCGACTTCGCGCTGGATGGCGCCAAGGTCGTGCCGGACGGCGCGGGCAAGCTCACCTTCTCCGGCGTCGGTTGCTACCGGCCCGAGTTGTTCGCCGGCATCGCGCCCAGGACCAAGGCGGCGCTGGCGCCCTTGCTGCGCCAGGCCATGGCCGAGGGCCGGGTCAGCGGCGAGCATTTCGCCGGGCGCTGGGAGGATGTCGGCACCCCCGAACGCCTGGTCGCGCTCGACCGCGAACTGGAGCTGCGCCATGTCGCTTAATCCGACGGTCTTCCAACAGCGGCGCCAGCGCGTGCTGGAGCAAATGGGCGAGGGCGTGATGGTGATCGCCACCGCGCCCGAGGCGGTACGCAATCGCGATGCCCATTATCCCTATCGCTTCGACAGCTACTTCTATCACCTCACCGGTTTCACCGAGCCCGAGGCAGTGCTGGTGCTGGTGGCCGGCCAGCCGCAGCAGCAGGTCCTGTTCTGCCGGGAGAAGAACGAAGAGCGTGAGATCTGGGACGGCTTCCGCCACGGCCCCGAGGCCGCGCGCGAGGCCTTCGGCTTCGATGCCGCCCACGCCGTCGCGGAACTGGACGAGCTGCTGCCGCAGCTCTTGGAAAACCAGCCGGTGCTGCACTATGTCATCGGCCGCGACCCGGTCTGGGATACCCAAGTGCTGGGCTGGCTCAACGCGGTGCGAGCCAAGGCGCGCAGCGGGGTGCGTGCGCCAGATAGGCTGATCGACGCCCGTCGTCTGCTCGACGAGTTGCGTCTGCTCAAGGATGGCCACGAGCTCTCCATGATGCGCCGCGCCGCCGAGATCTCCGCTGCCGCCCACGTCGCGGCGATGCGCGCGACCCGGCCGGGTCGCTTTGAACACGAGATCGAGGCGGAGCTGCTCTACGCCTTCCGCCGCCAGGGCGCCGAGGCCCCGGCCTATACCTCCATCGTCGCCGGCGGCGCCAACGCCTGCGTGCTGCATTACGTGTTCAACAACCAGCCGCTCAAGGCTGGCGACCTGCTGTTGATCGACGCCGGCGCCGAATATCGCGGCTACGCTGCCGACATCACCCGGACCTTCCCCGTCGCT
>JAJZTV010000025.1 GCA_021847385.1 Pseudomonadota bacterium
GTTGTCGAAGCTCATCGAGTCGGAACCGTCGGTGCCGACCATGGGCCGCACGTCGGCCATGTTCGGAATCAGCGGCGATTCGAACTTGCGCTCGCGCGCGCGCGACCAATTGCGGTTGCCCTGCACCGTGTTGATCTCGCCGTTGTGGGCCAGGTAGCGGAAAGGCTGGGCCAAGCGCCACTCGGGCCAGGTGTTGGTCGAGAAGCGCTGGTGGAAGACCGCCAGCGAAGAGGCGAAGCGCTCGTCGTTCAGGTCGCCGTAGAAGGTGGCCAGGTAGCACGGCATGACCAGGCCTTTGTAGGAAATGACCTGGCCCGACAGCGTCGGGATATAAAAGGTGGCATCGTCGGCCCGCACGGCCTTTTCCACCTTGCGCCGCGCGATGTACAACTTGCGCTCGAAGATGGTGGCATCGATGTTGTCCGGACAATTGACGAAGACCTGCTCGATGGTCGGCAGCGACTTCTTGGCATATTCGCCGAGCACGGATTCATCGGTCGGCACGGCGCGGAAGCCGGCCAGCGCCAAACCTTCGGCCTTGAGTTCGCTGGCCAACAAATCGCGGGCGCGCTGCGCCTTGGCCGCCTCGCGATTGAGGAAGACCAGGCCGGCGGCATAGCGCTCGGTCAGCTTGAAACCGTTGTCGGCCGCGACGGCGCGCAAGAAGGTATCCGGTTTCTTGAACAACAGGCCGCAGCCATCGCCCGACTTGCCATCGGCCGCCACGGCGCCGCGGTGGGTCATGCAGGTCAGGGAGGAAATCGCCGTCTGCACCAGCCAATGCGTGGCCTTGTCGTCCAACTGCGCGATCAGGCCGAAGCCGCAGCTATCTTGCTCAAAACTCGGGCTATAAAGCGTACCCGCAAGCCAACCTTGTCGATCTTCCATTTTGTTTTTTAGAAACCCGAAAACTCTGGATAAAGGGCGGGAATTCTAGCGCGTTCAAGGGCTTGGCGCCAAGCCGGAACGAAGAGAATGTGCTGGATGGCAATGCCCCGATGCGGGGCATTGCCATGAGGTGGGTCCGTCAGGCCCGAGTGGCAGCCAGGGCCTGCTCCAGATCGGCCATGATGTCATCGATATGCTCGATGCCGATCGACAGGCGCACCATGTCTTCCGACACGCCGGCCCGTTTCATCTCGTCCGGGCTGAGTTGACGGTGGGTGGTCGAGGCCGGATGGCAGGCAAGCGACTTGGCATCGCCGATATTGACCAGGCGCACGACCAGATTAAGCGCATCGATAAAGCGGCTACCGGCCTCACGCCCGCCCTTGATGCCGAAGGACAGGATGCCGGAAGCGCGCCCGCCCATGTATTTATCGACCAAGGGCCGGCTCTCGTGGCCCGGCAGGCCGGCATAGTTGACCCATTCGATCTGTGGCTGGCCTTGCAGGAATTCCGCCACTTTCAGGCTGTTCTGGCAGATCCGCTCCATGCGTAGCGGCATCGTTTCGATGCCCTGCAGGATCAGGAAGCTGTTGAACGGCGAGATCGCCGCGCCCATGTTGCGCAACGGCACCACCCGCGCCCGGCCGATATAGGCCGCCGGGCCAAGCGCCTCGGTATAGACCACGCCGTGGTAGGACACGTCGGGCTCGTTCAGCCGCTTGAAGCGGGCCTTATGCTCGGCCCAGGGGAACTTGCCGGAATCGACGATGCAGCCGCCGATGGAGTTGCCGTGGCCACCCATGTATTTGGTCAGCGCATGCACCACGATATCGGCACCATGCTCGAACGGCCGGCACAAGCACGGCGTCGGCACGGTATTGTCGACGATCAGCGGCACACCATGGCGATGCGCCACCTCTGCCAGGGCACCGATATCGACCACATTGCCCAAAGGGTTGCCGATCGATTCGCAGTAGACCGCCTTGGTGCGCGCGTCGATCAGCCGATCGAAGCTGGCCGGGTCGCGATGATCGGCAAAACGCGCCTCGATGCCATATTGCGGCAAGGTATGGGCAAACAGGTTGTAGGTGCCGCCATAGAGCGTGCCGCTGGTAACGATGTTATCGCCAGCCTCGGCGATGGTCATGATGGCATAGGTGATGGCCGCCATGCCCGAAGACAGGGCCAAGGCGCCGATGCCGCCCTCCATGGCCGCCACCCGTTTTTCCAGCACGTCGCTGGTGGGATTCATGATCCGGGTATAGATATTGCCCTGCACCTTGAGATCGAACAGATCGGCGCCGTGCTGGGTATCGTCGAAGGCGTACGACGTGGTTTGATAGATCGGCACCGCAACCGACTTGGTGGTGGGATCGGGGCCATAGCCGCTGTGCACGGCCAGCGTTTCGAGTTGCATCGTTATTACCTCCCTGTTGTGTAAGTGAACGATTATTCACTATTTTCATGGCCCTGTCATGAAGTGGGAGTCCAGTCGCGCCGGCACAGGCCGCGCATTTCGCACTGCCGGCAGAGCGAGGCGCCACCGTGGGCCGGCAGGGCGGCGCCGGCGGCGAGGGCGCCGAAAGCAGCGGCAAACCGTGCCGCCTCGGCGGCGGCCGCCTCGGCCAGGCCGTCTTTCCAGGCCAGCCAAGCCGGCTTGTCCTCGTCCAGCACGACGAAGCCCGCCTCGGCCGCATCGGTCAGCCAGGCATAACACGGCAACTGCACGTCTTCGCCCGGCTGCTTGAGCTTGTGGCGCAGCGTTTGTACGGCATTGGTCTTGTAATCGAGTACCGCCAAGCCGCCCGGCCCGCTGTCGAGCCGATCCAGCCGACCTTCCAGCAGGATTTCCGCCTCGCCGACCGCAACGGCTTGGCTCGCCTTGGCCTCGGCCTTCACAAAGCGGTGGCCCTGGCCCTCCCAGCCCAAGGCCCAGTCGAGATAGGCGGCCTGCCGCCGCTGCCAACGCAGGCGCCAGGCCTCGGCCAAATACTGTTGCTGTCCGGCTTGGGTAAACACCGCATTCACCGCCGAAGCCAGGGCCGCCTCCAATGTGGCCCGATCCGAACCGGTCAAAATGGGGTGATCTTCATGGAATTTCGCCAAAGCTGCGTGGATCAGGGTGCCATAATCCCGCTTATCCATTTCTTCCGGCACCTCGTCCAGCTCGTTCAGGCCGAGCAAATGCCGGGCATAAAACAAATAGGGGCAAGCCACCAGACTCTGCCATGCGCTCACCGACACCCGCGCCGGCAGGCCAGCGGCCCGCGGCGCGGCCGGTGCCGACAGTCCGGGCAGGGCGTCCAAGCCGGCCACCGGCTCGGCGTAGCGCACGACCGGCCGACGCAGGCCCCGGCCGAACCGGGCGCGATGCCACAAGTCCAGGGTTTCCAGCCATGGACTCGGCGCCACCGGCTCACCGTCGCGCTGCGCCTGCCAGATCGCGGCGATTTGCGGCGTGCGCGCCAGCACGTCGGCCAGCGCCGCTTGCAATTCGGCCTCTTTCTCGGCCTGGGTTGGCAGACCCAGCTCGCGACGCACGGCCTCATTGAATAGCCCCGGTGTGGCCCGCTCCGGCAAGCGGGCGACATCGGCCCCGAGCAGCAGCACGGCATCGAACTCGCGCAGACGGGCGGCGCGCAAATGCGTCAGACGCAGCGGGCTTTCCACACGGTCGTCGACGAAGGTCAGTTGATCCAATTGCAGCAAGAGCCAGCGCCGCCATTCGGCGAAGCGGTAGACGGCCATACCGTCCGCCTTTGGGCTTCGGCCGCTGCGCTTGGCGCCGCCCGGGTCGGCATGCGCCTCCGCCGAATCTTCGTTTTCGGCCCGCAGGCGGCGGAGCAACGCGAGAAGTTGCTGCCCGGCCAAGTCGGCCTCGAACGCCGGCACCGCGCCGAGCATTTCCAGGGCTTGCAGCAAGCGCTCTTGCCAAGCCGCCAGCGGCAGACGCTTCGCAGCAAATAGGGCACGCGCCGCCTGCATGCGATTCAATACCGCCACCGCCTCGGCCAGGCCCGACTGTCGAGCCAACTGCAGCATGCGCTCCCAGCCCTCCACCACGCCGTGCCGGCGCAGCGCCAACTCCAGGCCACTCGCCGCCGCACGCCGGGTTTGCGGCGCCAAATCGGCGAACAGATACGGCGATTTCAAGAAATCGAGCAGATCGCGGTAATAGCAGTCGTCCTGCAATAGGCCGAACCAGCGGTCGAGCACATGGCTCACCGCCGCGGTACTGAAGGTCCAGCCGGTTTCGTCCTGGACCAAGATTTGCCGCCGCTCGAGCAAGGCGCGCAGCCGCCGCGCGAGCACTCGGTCGAGGGCGACGATGCCGATGCGTTCGCGCCCTTCGGCCAACCAAAGCCGCACCTGGGCCTCGGCCATGCGTGCGGCCTGCTCGATACCGCCGGCGCCATAGCAAGCGATGGCATCGTCCAGCCGCACCGCCTCGCCTGGCGTGCCCCCGCCGCCCCAGGCCTCGGTCAATGCAGCCAGTCGACCGGGATAGGCCGGGACGATCGGCAGCGGGATCACCCGCTGGCGCTCGCCGTAGCGGGCCAGGAAAGTCCGCTCGACCCCACTCAGCCCAGGCAGGTCGAGATGATAAAGCGGCACTGCGGCATGGCTCGCCAACCAGGCCAAGCGCTCGGCATAGTCGCGCCCGGCATCGGGGCGCGCCAGCCGCTGGAAGGCATGCCAGAGCTCATGCGCCAATCTCGCCTCCAAGCCCATCGCCGCCCCCAGCTTGCGCCGGTAGGCCCGCTCCAGACCGGCCTGGAAGGCCGCGAAATTTTCGGGCAACGCCTGCTGGTTATCGCCAAGTTCGCGCAGCAGCCGAGCCAACTCCATGGCAGCCGGCCACAACTGGCGCTCGTGCAAGTGCCCCGCCCGGCGCAAAAAGCCGTAAATGTCGGCCAGACGCCGGCTATCCGGCTCCGCCGCCGGCCTGTTCGGCACCGTTGCGGCCAGCGCCGGCAGGGTCAAACAGCGCGGCGGCACTATGACCGGCACAGCCAAAACCTGTCTTAGGCCGGCCAGGAAGTCGCGCGCAGCGGCATGGTGCGGCACCAATACGGTCAATGCCGAAAAATCGGGCGACGCCTCCCCCGCCTCATCCAAGAATCGGCGTGCAGCAGCGGCAAAGGGCGAGATCGGCATGGCCGCATTGTAGTGGCGCAAGGGCCCCGACCGAAAATCCCGCGCCAGCCTAACGCACCACGAAAACCAGGCAAAAAAAACCCCGGGGATACCGGGGTGAAGAGAGGAGGATGTCGGCCGCGCCCGTTCAGGCAGGCAACCGACAATCCCAAACGACCGCCAGATGGCTTCGAGCGACCGCAGGGATGCAGTGGATCGCGCTCATGCGCAATTCCAGAAATTGCGATACCAATGTACGAATAGTGACCTCTCTTGTCAAATGGTTATTGCCGTTTCACTTAAGTAGCCCCTAGGTCTTTCTACGCGTTGCCAGGGGTTTTCCAGGGCCTCTATAATCAATTCCCGAGCAAAATGATAGGTTTTAGTGAGGATTCAAAACGTTATGGATATTCAAGCCCTTATCCGCGAACAGGTCAGCAACCACCCGGTCGTGCTGTATATGAAAGGCACCCCCCAGTTTCCGCAATGTGGTTTTTCCGCCACGGCGACACAAATACTCAAGGCCTGCGGCGTCACGGATTTTTTCTCGGTCAACGTGCTGGAAAACCCGGAAATCCGCGAAGGCGTTAAGCAATTCGCCAATTGGCCGACCATCCCTCAGCTCTATATCCAGGGCCAATTCGTCGGTGGCGCGGACATCATGCGTGAGCTCTATCAATCCGGCGAGTTGCAAAAACTGCTGAATGCCGCGGCCTGATCTGCCGCTAAATCATCGGCCCGATCCGCGCCAGTAAAGGCTTGCGCACCGGGACCGAATGAAATTAAGGTGCGAGATGGCATGAAAAAACCGCCAAAGGGGTCAGCACTTGAATAAAAAAACGATCAACCGCAGTGCCGCAATAGGGATCGCGACGATCGCCGCAGCGATTGCCGTCTGGTTCATCGACATGCCCATTTGGCGCAGTGCGGCGGTTATCGCCCTCGGCCTGGTCGGCATCGGGTGGCTTCGCTGCACGGCGGCACCGGCAACGCCGCCCGCCAACCAAAAGCCGGCGGGCGACGACGACGCCGAGGCCCAAGCCCTAATCCAAAACCTAAACGACGAATTCGGCGAACTCTGCCGCACCAGCAACGACGAACTGGGCCAGGTCAATCTGCTGCTCGCCCAAGCCATCGAGCGCCTGATCGGCAACTTCAACGCGATCAACGAGCAGATCCAGCACCAACGCGACCTCGCTTTATCCATCGTCGAGGGCATGAACGGCGGCACTGGCGAATCAAAGTTCTCCGACTTCGTCGAAGACACCTCGAAGACGCTCGAAGCCTTCGTCGAGAACACCGTGCAAACCAGCAAGCTGGCCATGGGCCTGGTCGAGACCATGGATGCGATCAACCACCAGGTCACCCATATGCAAGGCATCCTCGGCGAGATCGAGGGCATCGCCAAGCAAACCAACCTGCTCGCCCTCAATGCCTCGATCGAGGCGGCACGTGCCGGCGAAGCGGGCCGCGGCTTTGCCGTGGTCGCCGACGAAGTACGCAATTTGTCCTTACGCACCAACCAATTCAGCCACGAAATCCGCGACCGCATGGACCAAGTGCACAACTCGCTGAGCCAAGCCCACGACTCGATCTATACGGTCGCCTCGATGGACATGAACTTTGCGCTGCAATCCAAGCAAAAGGTGCAGGACACGCTGAAGCATATCGAGGGCATGAACGAAAACATGGCGCATGCGGCCACGGAGATCAACGAGCGCGCCGGGCGGGTGGCCAACCACGTCAACGATGCCGTCACGGCCCTGCAGTTCCAAGACATGACCAGCCAGCTCGTGGCGCATACCGTCAATCGCATCGGCACCATACGCGAAATGACCGCCGGAGCCAGCGAGGCCGTCAGGAGCGTCGGCGACGCCGAGGCCTTCCATAATGCCCGCAACCGCGTGCACGAAGCACTGGAACGCAATCGGGCAAAACTCAACCCGGTCAAGCAGGAAAGCCTTGACTCGGGCGAAATCGAACTATTCTGAACAGCCGTTTATCGAGGAAATCAAAACATGGGCAAAGTCGTGCTGACCGTTGACGATTCCGCCTCCATCCGCCAGATGGTGGGTTTCACGCTAAAGAGCGCCGGCTACGAAGTCATGGAGGCCGTGGATGGCGAAGATGGCCTGAACAAGGCCAAGGCCAAGGCCGCCGACCTGGTGCTGACCGACCAGAACATGCCGAAAATGGATGGCCTCACCTTGATCAAATCCCTGCGCGGCCTGCCACAGTACAAGACCACGCCGATCCTGGTCTTGACCACCGAGTCCTCCGACGCGATGAAGGCGGCCGGCAAGGCGGCCGGCGCGACCGGCTGGCTGGTCAAACCGTTCGACCCGCAAAAGCTATTGGATGTTGTCAAAAAAGTGATCGGCTAACGCCGGCCGCGCAATAAACGACCGGAGGGAACGCATGGCCATCGACATGAGCCAGTTCTACCAAGTGTTCTTCGATGAGGCGAAGGAACACTTGGACAACATGGAAAGCCTGTTGCTTGCGCTCGACGTGAACAACCCCTCCCTCGACGATCTCAACGCGATCTTCCGCGCAGCGCATTCGATCAAGGGCGGCAGCGGCACCTTCGGCTTTACCGACATGACCGAAGTCACCCATGTGCTGGAGACCTTGCTTGATCGGCTACGCAAGGAAGAATTGCACCTCACCAGCGAAATGGTCGATGCCTTTCTGGCCGCGGGCGACGTGTTGCGCACGCAACTGGAACATCACCAAGGCGGCCCCGAGGCCGACGCGACCGCCATAGCCGACGTTTGCGCCAGGCTCGGCGTTCTGGCCAGCGGCGAGGCGCCGGCCGCCGATGCCGCACAAGCGGATATAAGCGCTGACGCCATTGCCAGCGCTGGCGGACAGGCCTATCGCGTCGAATGCCCCCTCTCCCCTGAGATTGCCGGCAACCCGCAGTCGATAGACAACCTGATCGCGGGCCTCGGCGAACTCGGCACGATTCAGGTCGAGCACCGGCCAAGCCCAGCCGATCCGCGGCTCGTCGCGATCATCGCCACCGACAGGAATGCCGAGGGATTGCGCGACACGCTTGACTTCTACGCCTCGGGCGACGACATCGCGATTCATCCCGTTGGCGCGGCCCAAGCCGGCCAAGACGAAGACCCAGGATATGGCTTCTTCGTCGAAATCCCCGGCCACGCCGGGCCGGCATCGGCCTCCGCTGAAACCGAAGGATTTGGATTCTTCGACGATGCCCCGGGCGCCCCGGTCGAGCCGGCCAAGCCCGCCGTGATCGAGGACGAAGGTTTCGGCCTATTCGTCGACGCCCCCGGCACCGCCCATGTCGCCAGCGCGTCGCCGATCCCGGGGGCGGTCAAACCGGCTGCCGCGCCGGCCGCCACCAAATCGGCGGCACCGGGCAAACCGGCGCCAAGCACCCCCGGCGGCGGCGCCAGCACCGCCGAATCCAGCATCCGCGTCGCGGTCGAAAAGGTCGATCAGCTCATCAACTTGGTCGGCGAGTTGGTCATCACCCAGGCCATGCTGGCGCAATCGACCCAGCACCTGGAAGGGGCCGAGGCCGAACGCATTCTCGCCGGCATCGACCTGCTGTCGCGCAACACGCGTGACCTACAAGAATCCGTGATGTCCATCCGCATGCTGCCGATGAGCATGGTGTTCTCCCGCTTCCCGCGCGTGGTACGCGACTTGGCCGGCAAGCTGGGCAAGCAGGTCGAGCTCAAGACCTCCGGCGAGAACACCGAACTCGACAAGGGTTTGATCGAACGCATCGCCGACCCGCTCACGCACTTGGTGCGCAACAGCCTGGACCACGGCATCGAAACGCCGGACAAGCGCCTGGCCGCCGGCAAGCCGGCCAAGGGCACCATCAGTCTCAAGGCCTCGCATCAGGGCGGCAACATCATCATCGAAGTGGTCGACGACGGTGCCGGCCTGAACCGCGACCGCATCCTGGACAAGGCGCGCGAACGCGGTCTCGCCGTACATGACGGCATGAGCGACCAAGAGGTGTGGCAACTGATTTTCGCGCCCGGTTTCTCCACCGCCGAGGTGGTGACCGACGTCTCCGGCCGCGGCGTCGGCATGGATGTGGTGAAACGCAATATCGAAGAGATGGGCGGCCGGGTCGAGCTGCACTCCGCCACCGGCCATGGCACCCGCACCGTGATCAGCCTGCCGCTCACCCTGGCCATCCTCGACGGCATGTCGGTCGGCGTCGGCGGCGAGACCTATATCGTGCCGCTCACCCTGGTAGTCGAATCGCTGCAGCCGAATGCCGAGGACATCAAGACCATCGCCGGCGAAGGCCGTGTCGTGTCGATCCGCGGCGAATACCTGCCCTTGATCCCGCTCGGTGCCGTCTTCAATCTCGACAGCGCGCTGGATAACCCGACCCAAGGCATCGTCATGGTGGTCGAGGTCGAGAACGGCAAGGCCGCCTTGTTCGTGGATGAATTGCTCGGCCAGCACCAGGTCGTCATCAAGAGCCTGGAGAGCAACTACCGCAAGGTACAAGGCGTGTCCGGCGCCACCATCATGGGCGACGGCCGCGTCGCGCTGATCTTGGACATCGCCGCCGTCGCCCGCATGGGCCTACAGATCAACCGCAACAAATACGGCCAAGCCCCTATCGGGCTGGCCGCTTGAGCACAGCGAGAGGACAGCCATGGAACAGAGCGAACTTAATACCGCCGCCTCGAACGAATACCTGACCTTCGTGCTGGGCCGCGAGGAATACGGCATCGACATCCTCAAGGTGCAAGAGATTCGCGGCTACGAGGCGCCGACCACCATCGCCAACGCACCGGCCTTCATCAAGGGCGTGATCAACCTACGCGGCGTCATCGTCCCGATCATCGACATGCGCATCAAGTTCAATCTGGGCGAGCCGAGCTACGACCAGTTCACCGTGGTCATCATCCTCAACATCGCCGACCGCGTGGTCGGCATGGTGGTCGACGGCGTCTCCGACGTGATCCAGCTCAGCGCGGACAACCTGCGCCCCGCCCCCGATTTCAGCTCCACCCTCGACACCCGCTACATCGTCGGCCTGGGCACCATCGATCAGCGCATGATCATCGTCGTCGACATCGAGAAACTCATGACCAGCCACGACATGGCCCTGGTCGAAGAAGCCGCTGCGGCCTAACGAATATTCTGGAGAGAAGGAGTCACTATGCGTGTCAACATGCCCGTTACCGGAAGGGAATACGTCCTGCGCGACGATCACATGATCGTGTCGAAGACCGACACCCGTGGCATCATCACCTACATCAACAAGGACTTCCTCGAGGTCTCCGGTTTCACCGAAGAAGAGCTGATCGGCGCGCCGCACAATATCGTGCGCCATCCGGACATGCCGCCCGAGGCCTTCAAGGACCTATGGGACACCCTCGCCGCCGGCATGCCCTGGACCGCGCTGGTGAAAAACCGCTGCAAGAACGGCGACCACTACTGGGTGGTGGCCAACGCCACCCCGATCTTCGAGGGCGGCCAGGTCACCGGCTACATGTCGGTGCGCAGCAAGCCGACGCCGCAGCAGATCGAGGCGGCCAGCCGCATCTACGGCTCGATCAAGGCCGGCGAGAAGACCTGGAACGTGGTGCACGGCCGGGTCGAGAAAAACACGCTTATGAGGAAGCTCAACATGTTCAAGAACATCAGCATCAAGGGCCGCCTGACCGCGATGATCGGCCTCACCGCCGCCTTGCTCCTGTTGATCGGTGGTGTCGGCCTGCTCGGCCTCAATCAAACCAACGAGGGCCTGCGCTCGGTCTACGAAGACCGCACGGTACCGATGGGCCAGTTGGACAAGATCGTGCGCAACCTCGTCAACAACCGCATGAACATGGCCGAGATGCTCCTCGACCCCAGCCCTGAAAGCGTCAAGAGCCACGTTGCCGACTTCGAGCGCCGGGCCGAAGAGATCAGCAAGACCTGGGACGCCTACATGGCCACCTACCAGACGCCGGAAGAAAAACAACTGGCCGACCAGTTCGCCGTCGACCGCGGCCGCTTCGTCAAAGAGGGCCTGAAACCCATCGCCGAGGCGATGAAGGCTGGCCAGGTCGCCGAGGCGAAACGCCTGTACGAAACCAGGCTGAACGAGTTGTTCGCGCCGGTCCGCAAAAGCATCAACGCCTTGATCCAGTTGCAACTCGACGTAGCCAAGCAGGAATACGAGGCGGCGCAGGCGCGCTATGCGACGATCCGCAACCTGGCCATCGCCTCCCTCGTGCTCGGCATCGCCTTGGCCGCCTGGATGGGCCTGCTCATCATCCGCGCCATCACCCGTCCGCTCGGCCGGGCCGTCGATGTGTTCAACAGCATCGCCGGCGGCAAGTACGACAACCACATCGCGGTCGATCACGAAGACGAGATCGGCAAGGTGCTCAACGCCCTGCGCACGATGCAAACCAAGCTGGGCTTCGACGTGGCCGAGACCCAGCGTGTGGCCAACGAGAACCTGCGGATCAAGATCGGCCTGGACAACGTCAGCACCGGGGTGATGATCGCCGACAGCGAGCGCAAGATCATCTACGTCAACAAGTCAGTGGTCGACATCCTGTCCAAGGCCGAGGCCGACATCAGGAAGCAACTGCCCAACTTCTCCGCCGCCAACCTGGTCGGCACCAACATCGATGTCTTCCACAAGAACCCGGCCCACCAGGCCCAGCTCCTGTCCAACCTGAACGGCACCCACACCGCCGCGCTGACCATCGGCCCGCGCCACATGGTGGTGCGCGCCAGCCCGGTCGTCAACGAGCGTAACGAGCGCTTGGGCGCCGTGGCCGAGTGGACCGACCGCACCGCCGAGGTGGCCGTGGAGAAGGACGTGGCCGAGCTGGTCGCCGCCGCTGCCGCCGGCGACTTCACCCGCCGCTTGTCGACCCAGGGCAAGGAAGGCTTCTTCCTGCAACTGGCCGAGGGCATCAACAAATTGGTCGAGACCAGCGAGCGCGGCATGACCGACGTGGCCGAGGTCCTCAGCGCCCTGGCCGAAGGCGACCTGACCAAGCAAATGACCGGCGACTACGAAGGCCTGTTCGCCCAACTGAAGGACAGCGCCAACACCACCAGCAGCCGGCTGAAGGAGATCGTCAGCCAGATCCGCGAAGCGACCGACGCGATCAACACCGCCTCGCGCGAGATCGCCACCGGCAACGCCGACCTGTCGAGCCGGACCGAGAGCCAGGCCTCGAGCCTGGAGGAAACCGCCTCCAGCATGGAAGAACTGACCAGCACGGTGAAGAACAACGCCGAGAACGCCAAGCAGGCCAACCAGTTGGCCCAGGGCGCGTCCGACATCGCGGTCAAGGGCGGCGAGATGGTGGGCGAGGTGGTGCACACCATGAGCGCGATCTCCGAGAGCTCGAGCAAGATCGCCGACATCATCAGCGTGATCGACGGCATCGCCTTCCAGACCAACATCCTGGCGCTGAACGCGGCGGTGGAAGCCGCCCGGGCCGGCGAACAGGGCCGCGGCTTCGCCGTGGTGGCCGGCGAAGTGCGCAACCTGGCCCAGCGCAGCGCGGCGGCGGCCAAGGAGATCAAGCAGCTTATCAACGACTCGGTCGGCAAGGTCGACGCCGGCTACAAGGTGGTCGAGCAGGCCGGCAGCACCATGCAGGAGATCGTGCAGTCGGTGAAGCGGGTGACCGACATCATGGCCGAGATCGCCGCCGCCTCGACCCAGCAGAGCCAAGGTATCGAGCAGGTCAATACCGCGGTCGCGCAGATGGACGAGATGACTCAGCAAAACGCCGCCTTGGTGGAAGAGGCTGCGGCTGCGGCCGAGAGCCTACAAGACCAGGCCGACGGTCTGTCCCGCGCGGTGTCGGTGTTCAAGACCGGTTCCGGCACCGGCATGGTCGCCGCGCCGCGCCAGGCCGTCGCCCGCGCGGCCGCGCCGGCACAGGTGCGCGCCCCGCGCCCGGCACCGCGCCACACCCCCGCCGCCGATGACGACGAGTGGCAGGAGTTCTAACCCGGTATCGGGCAAGGGCTGAGCCCTTGCCCACAGCGCACACCGTGACGCAACAAACGCCCATCGGCCGGATACGACGATAGCGGGGCGTGTCCCGCTGGAAAAACATGAACGACGACTTTGGCATCCGTGCCGATCGCGAATTCGAATTCACGCGGCGCGACTTCGAAAAAATCCGCAAGCTGATCTATGAGCATGCGGGCATCAATCTGTCCGACGCCAAGGTCGACATGGTCTACAGCCGTTTGGCGCGCCGCCTGCGCGCGACGGGTTTGAGCAACTTCCAGGCCTATCTGGCCCTGCTGGAAAACAACGATGCCGAGGAATGGGAGGCCTTCGTCAACTCCTTGACCACCAACCTGACCTCGTTCTTCCGCGAGGGCCACCACTTCACCATCCTGAAAGATTTTTTAAAACACCGGCATGATCGGCCGATCAGCATCTGGTGCTGCGCCGCCTCGACCGGCGAAGAGCCCTATTCCATTGCGATGACTGCGGCCGAGGCCTTCGAGCCATCCGCCCCGCCGGTCAAGATCCTGGCCTCCGACCTCGATACCAACGTGCTGCAAAAGGCGCGCGAAGGCATCTATCTCATTGACCGCCTGAACAAGATGCCCGAGGCCAAACAGCGCCGGTACTTCATGCGCGGCACCGGCTCGCGCGATGGTTTGGCCAAGGTGCGCCCGGAACTGCAAGGCATGATCGACTTCTTCCAACTCAATCTGCTGCATAAGACCTGGTCGGTCAGAGGGCCGTTCGATGCGATCTTCTGTCGCAACGTGATGATCTATTTCGACAAGCCGACCCAGTACCAGATCCTGAAGCAGATGAAGCCGCTATTGAAACCGGACGGGTTGCTCTTCCTCGGCCACTCCGAGGCGCTCTACCACGCCGCCGACCTATTCCGCCTACGCGGCCAAACGGTCTACGTGCACGCCGAATCGCCCGAAACCCGAGGCCACCGATGACGCACCCGGCCTTCGAGGAAGTCCTGGCGCCGACGCACTACTATGACCGCAACTTTCAGATCGAAGCGGCCAAGATATTGCCTGGCGAGTACTATGTCACTGGCCGCGACATGCTGCTGGTGACGGTACTCGGCTCCTGCGTGGCGGCATGCATCCGCGACCCCAAGACCGGCATCGGCGGCATGAACCATTTCATGCTGCCGGAGGGCAGCGACGATCCGCACAACCTGCTATCGGCCTCGGCGCGCTATGGCGGCTATGCGATGGAAGTGCTGGTCAACCAATTGCTCAAGATGGGGGCCAGTCGCAACCGCCTGGAGGCCAAGGTGTTCGGCGGCGCGGCGGTGCTGCGCGGCTTCACCACGGTGACCGTGGGCGAGGACAACAGCGAGTTCGTGCTGGAATACCTGCATAACGAGCGCATCCCCATCGTCTCGCAAGACCTGCGCGGGCTTTATCCGCGCAAGGTGTTCTTTTTTCCGGCCAGCGGCCGGGTGCTGGTGAAATCGCTACGCTCCGTGCACAACAACACCATCATCGAGCGCGAGAAGGAATATGGCTCGCGCATCAAATCCGCCGAGATGGCCGGCGATGTGGAGCTGTTTTGATGGCCATGACGTATATATTTAACGCCGGCATGGCGTACACGGGATCATGCAAAAAATAAAGGTTCTCATCGTCGACGACTCCGCGCTGATCCGCAGCGTGCTGAAAGAGCTGCTCGGCCACCAGCCCGATATCGAAGTAGTCGGCGCCGCGCCCGATCCGCTGATCGCGCGCGAGATGATCAAGGAGCTGAACCCGGACGTGCTGACGCTCGATGTCGAAATGCCGAAGATGAATGGCTTGGAGTTC